>CAZUAW010000005.1:12526-24629 GCA_964618535.1 uncultured Thiotrichales bacterium | reverse complement strand
CTAACGCGCTAAAATTCACACAATCCGGACAAGTACTAATGACTTTGAGCCAGGACATCAATAACGCTGAACAGCCAATACAGATCTGCGTTAGCGACCCGGGTAAAGGCATTCCGAAAGATCAACAAACACATATTTTTGAAGCTTTTCAGCAAGCAGATGGATCAATCAATCGACTCTATGGCGGCACCGGTCTCGGTCTGACTATTAGCCGGGAACTGGCGCGATTACTCGGTGGTAAAATCTCTTTGCAAAGTGCAGCAGGTAAAGGCGCAACATTTTGCCTGCATCTGCCGCTGACCGTGGAAGCACAGGGAGAGCAACTCATCAATCTGGAAGAGATTGAAGCTCAGATCGACTTTTCCACCAGCAAGCCAGCGGTTAAAACTGCTGCAACAATACCGCTCCCAAATTATCAGGGGCAGCGCGTATTGATCATTGATTCCGATTATAAAACGATGCTTAGCCTCACCGGCTTACTCGAAAATCAAGGGCTTGAAGTAACCGGCGCGCTAGATCGAGCAGAAGCGGTGGAAAATCTCGACGAAGAGCACTACGATATTGTTATCAGTAGTACTTTATATCCAGCTCAAACGGTACGTGAATGGATGAATCCAGCACTAGACTCAACCAACAAGACCGCCCTTATTTCACTGGGCGATCAAACTGATGAGAGTGCTGCGACTCCAGATTTAGTTAAACCGGTAGATGCACAACAAATCAGCACAGTGCTGCAACATCATTTCGGCAAGGACACTGAACAATGAAACGCTATTCGGGTTTTAAACTACTGGCAGTTGATGACAACGAGAACAACCTGTTCACGTTGCGCAGTCTGATTAATCGACACATGGATGTGGAAATAGTTGAAGCAACTTCCGGGCAGCAAGCGATCGAAATCGCCGCATCCTCCGCTGATATCGACCTGATTATTCTGGATGTTCAAATGCCAGAAATGGATGGCTTTGAAACTGCATCAATACTTAAAATTCGCAAACGCACCCGCGATATTCCAGTGATCTTTCTCACCGCGGCCTTCAAAGCCGATGAGTTCCAGCGGCAGGGATTTAAGTTGGGTGCGGTCGACTATTTACTCAAGCCTATCGACGACAATTTATTGCTCAACAAGATCAGTGCCTACTTTCGACTGATTGAGAAAGAGCGTGGACTCAACCTGATTCTTGAAGAAAAGGTCCAGCAGCGTACCGCCGAGCTGGACGCTGCAAAGCAATATTTACAGGGCATTATCGCCTCAATGGGCGAAGCGTTACTGGTATTGAGTAATCAGGGAAAAATTAAGTCTGCCAACCCTACTGCCTGCAAGATGCTGGGATATTCTGAAACGGATCTCAAAGGCCTCACCATAGGTGATGTCTTTATCGAGGAAACCGATGAACAGGCAGACGCATTTTTTGGCACCTGGCTTGAAGCCCTGATTCAATCCGGTGCATTGACTGCGATTGAAGCTCGTTTTGTAGACAAGCAAAGTCAACAGATACCGATACTATTCTCGCGTACCGCATTAAAAAACAATCAGGGAGAAATTACCGATATAATCTGTATTGCGAAAGATATGACAGGCTACAACCGCGAGGAAACAAAGGATGACTGATGCCACTCCATCGGATGACAATAGTGCACTCACCGCCAATGCACTCAAAGCCATGGCGCACCCGCTGCGCTGGAAGATTATCTGCGCTCTGGGTGATGATGAAATTTCTGTTGGCGAGATCGTCGACCGGGTGGGTGCGTCGCAAAGTAACGTCTCCCAGCATCTGGAGATTCTGCGTAATAAAAACATCATCATTTCCCGTCGTCAGGCAAACAAAGTATTCCACAAAATCAGCAACGATCAACTCTTAGCACTGGTTGGTACCATGCGTAATGTCCTCTGCCCCGCCAACCTCGACGGCTAGGTTTCACTCTACTCAGTAGTACAGATACCCACACCATTTAAACTCTACTATAATTCTGGGGTATTTCTATTTTTCATACTCAGGAGATAAAAGTGTCTAATAAGAATGATTACAGTGCAGAAGAATGGCAACTGCTACTTGATGTTCCGATGATGGTCGGCGCAGCGGTGATGGTGATAGGGAAAAGTGGTATTGGTACCATTAAAGAGTCTTTTACCATTGCTCAGCAGACGCTGGGAGCGATTAAGACTTATCCAGACAATGAGCTGATTCAGGCGGTTCTAGCATCGCGCATTAAGGACAAAGAAAAATCCTCAATCGAGTCTTTTAGTAATCCCATGCTCAAGCTTCCACCGGGTGAATTTATGGATGCTGTGTTGGAGAAATGTAGTGCTGCGAACAAAGTATTGGCTTCCCAGTCCAATTCCGCAGAGACCGGTGAATACAAAGACTGGATTAAAGAGATTGCAGATAAAGTTGCCCATGCTGCCAGCGAAGGCGGTATTTTAGGCTTTGGCGGGACGCAGTTTAGTGAGAATGAAAAATTGGCGATCAATGATATTCATGCGGCATTGAATATTGGCTAAACGCTGATTGGAAATCTCAGCTGGCTTGCACACCTACGTCAGAATTATTTGAAAAATTCTCCGTGGGATGTGCAGAGCTTGTAAAGCGCATCAGCAAACAAAATAGCAACACAAACCAAACATCTGGTTTAACACTGCACCACGCCTTATTTATTAGGATTCCCTAATGTTCTCCTGTATAGTACGCCGCTTTCTAGCATCCTCCAACCTAGAAAACACAGTTGGGCGCGAAAAAGGCGCGTAGGATATTGATGTGCAAAATGAAACAGAAAAATTCGTAGTCACCTTATTGGTGATAAGAAGTTTTTCTGTTTTGTTTGGCGCGCCAATAGCTTGCGTGGACTTTCGTGATCCAACTGCGTTTTCTAGGTTCAAACCCACGGAAATACTATGTTCCAACTGACCTGCCCTGGCCCTAAATGTGTCAGAAATGATGTGCTGTCTGGATTAACTGTGGCACTAGCGCTGGTACCAGAAGCGATTGCGTTTGCCTTTGTAGCAGGTGTGGAGCCACTGGTAGGTCTGTATGGCGCTTTTATGATGGGGATCATCACTGCGATTGTGGGTGGACGACCGGGAATGATTTCTGGTGCTACGGGTGCAATGGCGGTAGTGATGGTGGCGCTGGTGTCATCGCACGGCGTTGAATATCTTTTTGCCGCAGTATTACTGACGGGTTTAATTCAAATTTTGGCAGGTGTATTGAGGCTCGGGAAATTTATTCGAATAGTGCCTTATCCGGTGATGCTGGGGTTTGTAAATGGCCTGGCGATTGTGATTTTTCTGGCACAGTTGCAGCAATTTCAGGTGCCCGGTGCCGATGGCGCAATGAGCTGGATGACGGGTAATACGCTATCAATCATGCTTGGGCTGGTTGGATTAACCATGGCGATTATTTACTTTTTGCCAAAACTAACGGTGGCGATTCCTGCATCTCTTGCTGCCATCGTGACGATTACATTGCTGGTGATCTTTTTAAATCTCGATGCACGAACAGTTCAAGATGTACTGCGTGATATGACCGGCGATCCCGCTGCTTCAATCGCAGGCGGACTACCCACATTTCATATCCCGATGGTACCAATAGATTGGGAAACCCTAAAAGTCATTCTGCCCTACTCGATCATTCTTGCGGGTGTGGGACTCATCGAATCGTTACTGACACTGACCTTGATTGATGAGATCACAGAAACCAGAGGGCAAGGCAATCGAGAGTGTATCGGACAAGGTGTAGCCAATTCAGTCAATGGCATTTTCGGCGGCATGGGCGGCTGTGCAATGATCGGTCAAAGCTTGATCAATATTAATTCCGGCGGCAAGGGACGTTTATCCGGTATTGCTGCCGCACTATTCTTACTGGGATTTATTTTATTCGCTTCAGGCTTGATTGAAATGATTCCCGTTGCCGCGCTGGTTGGCGTAATGTTTATGGTGGTGCTCGGCACCTTCGAGTGGGCAACTTTCCGTATGTTTGGGCGCGTCCCTGTCGCCGATATTTTTGTCAGTATTTTAGTTGCCGCTGTCACTGTGTATGCTGACCTTGCCATTGCCGTGGTTGTTGGCGTCATTGTCTCAGCGTTGATTTTTGCCTGGGAGCACGCCAAGCACATCAATGCAGGCACCTTTGTTGATGAAAATGGCGCAAAAGTCTATGAGTTGGATGGCCCGTTATTTTTTGGTTCGGTGCACGCATTTAGCGAATTATTTGATCCGAAAAATGATCCTGATGAAGTAATTGTCGATTTTATGGCTGCGCGTGTTTACGATCATTCAGGGCTGGAAGCCATTGACAGCCTTGCTGAACGCTACGTCCGCGCCGGAAAGAATCTGCATTTAAAACATCTGAGTCAGGAGTGTCGCGAACTGTTTAAGCAGGCAGGGAATCTGGTTGAGGTGAATGTGATCGAAGATCCTACCTACCATGTTGCCGATAATCGGTTGGGATGAACATCACACTAGAATAGGGTGAGTCCAAGTGTCAGTAGCAGGCAAACTATCGCCTGAGTCACCACAGTCATTGGTAACGCGGAATTCAGCTTTCCGCTAAGCATAAAGAAACAGGCCAAACTGGCAGGAAATATAGCCAGCATGGAAATGCTGATATGAGGTATGGGCGTGATGAGTAGCAGGCCAAAACCGGCAGCGAAGATTACGGGTAATCCTTTTCGTGCTTTGCATGAGCCAAGCCGTGCGGGAATTGTCCATTTATTCGCGGTACGGTCGGCAGCAATATCGGGAATTGAATTAGCCCAGAGTATTGCTGCAACGAATATCCCGACAATCGTTCCTAACCAAATCGCCTCGCCTGGAATATTTCCGGTCTGGATATAAACGGTGCCTGAAACCGGTAACAGGCCAAATGTGGTTGCGATACTGATGTCTCCCATTCCCTTACAAGCAAGACAGGGCGGAGCAGAATAGATCACAGCAATAATGCCTCCAATAACGCCAATGACGGGTAGCAATGGCCCTGATAGGCTGGTGACAATTAATCCAGCGATGATGCCAGCCAACATCAGGCTAGCACCGATCACACCGGCTTCGCCGATGGGGAGTTGATCTGATTCGAAGAGTGCAAGACGCCTTCATTTCTTCCAGGTACGCCTATTGATTCCACAAGGAATTCTTTTCACTTGCCCGTAATCTAGATACAGGGTTTTCTAATCAGCTCTCGTAGCATAGAGGTTGCGTATGCACCCGCAGGTAGTTCAAAGCATAATTCTAAAACTTTCGGCTCCAGCCACGTGAATGCGACATTTTTGGGCACAACTCTTAAAGATCGCCGTGCAGCTGTGACGCGTTTTTGCGTCAAACCTTTCATTAAATCGGTATGTTGCTGAAAAATCTCCTGTTCGATTGCTGCTGGCGCGGCCGTGGTTTGTTTACCTTTGCTGCTTCCGGGTAAAGGCCCGCTGGCATGTAAATCACCTTGAGCAATTCGCTCCTGAATACTCTCATCCAAGACCTCACAGGGAAAAAAACTATTGCTGCCATCAAGCATTAACAGATCACCGACCAGTGCAGCATCCCAGGTTTGATCGGCCACTCGTTGCGCCAGAACTTCATTATAAATCCAACTGCGGGCGGCGGAGATCAGAGTCGAACGGAAATCTCGGCTCCTGACGCGTTTTTCTCCTGCCAGAAATCGTCTCGATGATTCGGTGTTATCCCCTTCTCGGCCAAAACGTTGCTCACCAAAATAGTTGGGGAAACCGTTCTTTGCCACTCGCTCAATTTGTTTTTCCAGATCAGCAGCTTCTCCTTCATAATCGCGAATACACAAAGTAAAACGGTTACCTTTTAGCATGCCCGTTTTAAGTTTTCGGTCATGCCGCGCCATGGATAAAATCTGTACACCTTCCGGCCACTCCCATTCTAGCTTTGGATCAGGGCGACCCGGGAGCTGAATACTGAACCACTGCTCTGTCACCGCATTTTTATCCTTGCGACCAGCCCAGCCGACCTCACGCAAAGAAACATCAGCCCAACGTGCGAGTGTCTGCGCGACAAATACCGTCGTTGCATTCTTTTTTCGCACCTCAATCCACAAATGTTCACCCACACCAGAAGGCGTCAACACAGGAACCTCTACCACTTGAAAGTCTTCAGGGACAGAGCGAATCACGCCGCTAGATGGGGAAACATCAGAGACTCGTGGCCAGTTGGCATTTTTAATTAGCAGTGGTAAATCAGTCATGGTGTTGTTTGCAATTGACCCGTAGTTTCATCTCACGTAGCTTATCCACTATTCACTAAATGCAACAGCGATTCTCATGCCTAAAAAGAAAACCACCACCAAACCTGACTTTGAAACTGCCCTCGCCGAATTGGAAGCTCTGGTTGAAAAAATGGAGCAAGGCGACCTCTCACTGGAAGATTCCATGCAGCAGTACGAACGCGGCGTAGCGCTAAGTCAGCAATGCCAAAATCTACTGGAAACAGCCGAGCAAAAGGTGCAAATTCTGACCAAAGACAATCAACTCAAAGCCTTCGACCCCCAAGCCGAATGAGCGGCAACGCATTACAATCAGTGATGTCAGCGTGGCAGCAACGCGTCGAGAAATCTCTAGATCACTGGATTCCCGATAACAATCGCTATCCCGATTTATTACATCAGGCGATGCGCTACTCCGCGCTCAGCGGCGGCAAACGTATTCGCCCCCTGCTGGTTTACGCAACAGGCCTTGCCACCAAGCAAAACCTCGATCAACTCGATGGCCCTGCTAGCGCGATTGAACTCATCCATGCTTATTCTCTGGTGCATGACGACCTGCCCTGCATGGATGATGATGATCTGCGTCGCGGCCAACCCACCAATCATAAAAAATTTGGTGAGGCGATGGCTGTACTGGCTGGCGATTCCCTGCAAACGCTCGCCTTTCACCTCCTCAGCCATGACCCGACAATGACTGAGAATTCTACCGTTAGAGTTAAAATGATTAATGCTCTCACTCAAGCTTCTGGCTCACAAGGGATGGCTGGTGGTCAAGCCGTTGATCTCAGCTCAATAGGTAAAACCCTTAGCCTGGCTGAGCTGGAAGCCATGCACATCCATAAAACTGGCGCGCTGATTCGAGCAAGCATCACTCTGGCAACGCTCAATCAACCTGATCTGCCGGAGCAACACAATAAATCGCTGGATCACTATGGAAAATGTCTTGGCCTCGCCTTTCAGATTCGTGATGATATTCTCGACATAGAGGGCGATACCGAAACTATCGGTAAACAATCAGGTGCTGACCAGGCGCTGGATAAACCCACCTTCCCCGAACTCATTGGCATGCAAGCCTCAAAAGATCGTGCCAGAGAACTTCATCAAGAGGCCGTAGAAAGCCTCACAGCGTTCGGTGCAGAAGCCGCCGTTTTATCCGATATCGCAGAATTTATTGTCGCCAGAATTAAATAAAAATAGCGAGAGCATCGTAACAGGCATACAATGATGTCTAATATTGATGATAGAGTTAGCCATGAGAACGACATTAAACTTAGATGATGAGCTGTTAAAACGGGCAATGAACCTCTCAGGAACCCAGGAAAAAACCGCATTAGTTCGGGAAAGCCTAAAAGCCTTGATAGAAAGGGAAAGTGCCAAACGGCTCGCATTACTGGGTGGCTCAGAACCCGAATTGGAAAAAATCACCCGTCGGCGCACACCGATCGAAGCCTAGCCGTTGTGGTTTTGGTAGACACTTCCGTGTGGATAGACCATTTGCGCACAAACGACCAACAACTGGCACAGCTTCTTACCCAAACTCAGGTAGCGATGCATCCTATGGTTTTAGGAGAACTGGCTTGTGGGAATCTGAAAAACCGAAAACAGCTAATTCAGTATTGGCAAGATTTACCTACGATTACACGCGCCACAGATGCCGAAGCTCTATACAGCCTTGAACATAAAAATCTCATGGGAAAAGGCATTGGCTATGTCGATTTACATCTACTGACCTCGGTTCTACTCTCCCCTGGCACAAAACTTTGGACACGGGATATTCGGCTCAAAAAACTGGCTGAAGCACTTGACTGCCAATGGCATGGTTTTAATTAGAGTTGATGACTTAATCAAGCGTCTTTCGGGTTATTGGATTTCGTTTGGCATTTTTCGCAGGTTCCTGTGACTTCGACGAGCCTTTCTGTGGGCTGAAAACCAGATGCGGTGGCGGCTTGTTTAACGCTGCTGGAGATTCCGACATCATCGAGCTCTTTGACTTTGCCACAGTCAAAACAGATTAAGAACTGGCTGGTGTGGGGATCACCTGGGTGATTACAGGCTACGTAGGCGTGCAGCGATTCGAGTTTGTGGATGAGCCCGTATTGCTGTAAAAATTCCAACGCTCGATATACGGTTGGCGGCGCAGCGCTAGGGTGTATTTGTCGAATTTGATCGAGTATTTCATAGGCACCTACTGGCGCTGTGGAAGCGGCGATGATTTCCAGTACCTGACGGCGTTGATCAGTAAATCGGATGGCTTGCTGCTGGCACAATTTCTCCGCAGTTTTGATGATGGCATGTTGATCAGAATGGCCCATCATTCCTCCAATGCATCATGAATATTGCGCCTTGCTTGATAGCGGGTTTTCAAGCGACTAAGAATTGCGGAAACAATATACACCCCGCCTGCTATCAAGATAATCGTTGGCCCGGGTGGTAAATCAGGTTGATAGGAAATTGCCAATCCCAAAGAGGTGAAGATCCCGCCGAGCAATGTGGCAATCAGCATCATCCTGCCGAGGTTTTGAACGTAGTGGCTGGCGATTGCTGCCGGTAGCGTGAGCAATGCGATGACCAGAATCAGGCCAACCACTTGGATCAGTAGTACGACAGTGAGCGCCACCAGGCATAGGAGCAGCAGATAGAAAAAGGCTACCGGCACACCTCTTAGGCGAGCGAATTCTTCATCAAATACTACCGCTAAAAATTGTCTGTAGAAAAGGCTGACAATCAGAATTAACGCGAGATCAAGACCTGCCATGAACCAAAGCTCTTGCGTTGGAACAAGCAAAATATTGCCAAATAAATAACTCATCAAGTCATTGGAATAGCCTGGTGTTTTGGAGATAAATAGAATCCCCACAGCCATACCGACAGCCCACATCGCGCCAATCAAGGTATCTTCCTGAGTTTTCCAGCTGAGTCGAACCCAACCAATGAGAATGGCTGCGAGTATTGCTGTGACCAGTGCTCCCAATAGTGGATGAAACCCAAAATACAGCGCCGCCCCCAAGCCTGCCAGAACGGTATGCGCGATTCCGCCAGCGAGAAATACGATGCGTTTAACGACAACAAAGCTGCCGGTGATTCCACAGCCGATGCTGGCGAGTAATCCTGCAATCACCGCTGATTGAAGAAAGGGATATTGGCTTAATGCGTTGAGGAATTCACTCATATAGTACTCCAACAATATTGTCTTGATGAGTCAGTGAGTCATCAAGCGGCTAATGCTTGTGTGAGACCATACTAATGTGATCGCCATATAGCTCACCGACCAGATCACCATCAATTTTATCGGTGTGATGGCAGACCAGTGTTTGATTCAGGCAAGCAACGCGATCAACATAGCTGGAGATGAATGCAATATCGTGCGATACCACAATCACGGTCATGCGTTGATTGAGCATTTTTAGCAGATCGAATATATCGCTCTCATGACGTAAATCCATATTTGCAGTGGGTTCATCAAGAATCAAAATTTTCGGCTCACTCACCAAAGCTCGCGCCAATAAGACACGCTGTAATTGGCCACCGGATAGCGCGCCAATTTGTCGATCAGCCAAGCTTTCAGCTTCCACTTCTACCAGCGCTTGATGTGCCAGCATCTTGTCGTTACGAGTGAACCCGCCAAACAAGGAGCCTGTACCCAAACGTCCTAACATGACTGTGCGCTCAACCGTTATCGGAAAGTCTCTTGGGAAGCTTGGGTATTGGGGGACGTAGCCAATCATCTTGCTGCCTCGGCTGGTCGATTTCCCCATCACCCTGATTTTTCCACGCTGGGGCGACAATAATCCCAACATGAGCTTTAGCAAGGTGCTTTTGCCACCCGCATTGGGGCCAACTAGGCCGAGAAATTCCCCTTCAATAATATCCAGCGACACGTGTTTCACAGCCGGCAGGTTTCCATAGGAAAAGGTGACATCCTTGAGTTGGATAACAGCTTGATGCTGGGTACTCATGATCCTGATGCCGCAATTAGCTTGGCAACGCTACGAAGGTTATTCGCATAATCTTCTGCCAGAGGATCCAGCGTTTCAACACCTGCTCCCAGTGCTTCAGCAATTCGGTCGATTGCTCGGTGCATAATCGCTGGCTGCTTGAAAACAGTCTTAATCTGTTTCCCCGCAGCTGCTTTGATCACCGTTGCGATGCGTTTGGCACCGGGTTCTTTGCCCTCATGCTCCAGAGCTATTTGTTGCAAATCATAGTCTGCTGCAAAATAGCTCCAGGCTGGATGAAAGACAATGAATTCACGATGCTTCAATGATGATAAATATCCAGCAATTTCCTCATCCAGTGCTTTGAGTTCCTCGATGAACATCTCACAATTCTTACCAATCTGGTCAGCATGCTCTGGTAGTAAGGTTTTTAGCTGTTCACTGATCTGATACGCCATCTGCTGTACTAATCGAGGACTGGTCCAGATGTGAGCATCACCGTGTAAATGGCTGGGTTGCGCTTTGTCCTGACGCAAATCAAGAATCAAAATATTCTGATTGACCGCTTGTACACGTCGCAGTAGCGAGTGTTCAAACTCTGCGCCTGTGCGCAGGTACAAATCTGCATTTGCCAAGCGAGTAATTTGGCTGGGTGAAGGATTAAAAGTCTCGGGAGTTTCGCCAGTTTTAACCAGCGATTCTACTTTTACGAATTCACCTCCAACGCGTTCAACAAAGAACTTATTGGGTAGTACGCTGACGAACACTTGTAACGGCTCATTCGCCAAAGCATTACCAGTCAATACTAAGAAAAGGAAGAAAGAAAACAGCCGTTTCATACAAATTTGGAGGGACTAACCAGAGAGAAATGTTATGTTATAACATTTCAGTCGTTCTTCCTAGTTTTGCGATTAAGGGCGTCTCTAAAAATAGAAGTGCTTACATTTTTAGAGACGCCCTTAAGGCATTAACCTAGAAAATCAGATGGCACGAATATCGGGATCGCAAGAAATTTTCTAATGGCGACACTCGCCAATAGACTTTTTGCCACAAATTCTCCCATCAATCCAAATTGCGTCGCTTAGGTCTGCGCCACTAAAATCAGCAGAGGTCACAAGACTGTCAATAAAATTAGCATGATTGAGTTTTGCATTTTTAAAGTCAGCATTGTAAAAATTAGAATCATGCAAATCTGCTTTTTTTAGATTTGATTCAACAAACGTTGCACCAGAAAGATTGGAATGACTCAAGTTTGCAGCCACTAAAGTGCTTTTGCTAAATAGTGTATTCACCAAAATTGATCCGCTAAAATCTGACTTTTGTGCTTCGACGGAGGTGAAATCAGAGCTATGCAGGCTGGAACCATTAAAATTTGCGTTCTCTAACTGGCTATTACGAAAATTGGAAGAGGTAATCAATGAGCCGGATAAATCTACCCGTTTCAGGTTCGCTTTACTCGCGTCAATACCAACATGATACAGACCTTTTTTGCTACACCCTGTCCAGTCAACGCCACTACCAATTTCATCAGAACACGCTGCGGTTGCAACGGAAACACTGAAAGTTGCGCTTGCAATCAGTATGGCGAGGGCTAACTTGCGTGGATTCATTTTCACAATGACATTATCCGAAACTATTTGAGGCTTAATTCTCACATGAAGCGGTACTCAGAAATGCAACCATGTTCGCATTTCTCACAGCTGTATTTCACAACTGCCTCGGTTTGACCTACTGTCTCCAATCAGGCATTTAAAATCCGCTCGATTTAATGCACAAACTACTACGACGAATCGCCAACAATCATTCAATGGACGCCGCTATCAAATCGTTGCTCAGCCTAATTCTTTTAATGCTTAGCTTGCCGGCTGTCGCAGAGGAAGGGTCTACATCGCCACTACTTTCCACCAACGCTACCAGGGAAACGCTCACTCCAGAGCCCAGTAGCAGTAG
>CAZUAW010000005.1:5601-12426 GCA_964618535.1 uncultured Thiotrichales bacterium | reverse complement strand
CAGTAGCAGTAGGCACTCGTCCACAGACAAGAAAAAATATTCAAAATGGGGCATTACCGGAGTGAGCATGGACTCCCATCTGGTTTCTCATGGCAGGGATGTTTGGGCCGGAGGTGATGATTTAACCGGTGAGAACAACGGGTTAATCCATCCGTGGATTCAACTCGGCATGAGCAATGAAAAATATCGGTTTTTTGGTGGTGCCTGGTTGGATATCAATAACAATTCCAATGATGGCGTTTCTGGTGACATTCAAGAGGTTGATCTATGGGTAGGATTAAATCGAAACTTAGGGAAATTTAATCTTGGTCTCAATTTGCAGCGCTGGAACTACGGTGATGAAGTAGAAATTGTTCTGGATAGCTCGGTAACGTTTAATGATGCGGGATTCCTATTTAAGTCTCTGGCGCTGAATCCAGGGTTAACCTTACATAGCCAATTATCATCAGATATTTTTAAGGAGAAAAATGTGCTGGTTGCGCGTATTAAACCAGGATTTGCACTCTCGAAGCGGAAAACGCGGCCTGTCTGGCTGTCTGTACCTGTGGCACTAGGGTTTCAAGAAGCTGGCTACAAGAATAGATCTTCCGGGCATAGCTATAGCTCATTAGGGGCAGATCTTTATATACCGGTGAAATTATCTAAACTCAAAGGGGATTGGTCCATTAACATTGCCCTCACTTGGTTTGATACTGATCCGACATTAATCCCCGGGAATCTTGAGGAATCTTTCATCACGGGTAAAGTTGGTATCTTGTACTTCTTTTAGGCACAACCAAAACTTGGAAGTGTCCATGTAAGCGACATTTTTAGAGACGCCCTTTACATATTTCTGTCAAAGAAAGCTCTGACATCTTCAAGCGCGGTTCTATGTGCAGCGCGATTGTAGCCAACCGTGACATCTCCATATTCTGATTCGTCCTCTATTCTCACGCTAGACAGCTTAACCAGAGGCTGACGACTATTGTCAAAATCATGATAGGCATCAGCATATAAATTGAGAGAAACCAGTGAAGAATTCCTGCCAACCTGGGACAACAATTGATCGCAATGCTCTGGGCGAGTCCAGTCATCCGCTTCACCCATCGCAATTAGCAATGGATTACTAGCGACATATTCGCGGTTCTGGAGCCGTTGTAAGAACTGCCAGCAACTAGGGTAAATTGCGACTGCAGCGTTAAAATCGACATCACCTGGTCGCAGTGATTCTTCCATCAAGCTCAATGAAGTTGTACCGCCATAAGACCATCCCATGAGACCAATTCGGCTACCATCGACCTCTGGCAACGATCTTAAATAGGACATTGCCGCTTGCGCATCTTGTGGACGTAAACGATCAAATTTTGCCCAGACTTTATTTTCTGACTCACAAATTCGCTTCACGCCGTGCGGCGAAAAACTGTCAACAATTAAAGCCGTATATCCCCAATCAGCGAGTTCTTCTGCCCAGTTACGATGTTTGCTCAGCACTCCGGCACAACCGTGCATCAACACAACAGCAGGCGAAAGGCTGACACCGGAAGGACGATAAAGTGTTGCCGATAATGAGCGTCCGGTTGTCTCGGTATTTTCATCACCTAAATTCTTATCTACCGGAAACTCAACGGATTCAGATGAACATGAAACTATCGAGAAAACCACACAAAGTACTCCTAATAACTTAACCATCTATGAAGAACTCCGATTGAAAACAGCACTCCAGATATCACGTATTGGTAGTATTAAATTAGAAACATCCATTTTTCTAGCCAGAAAAAGTGTTGCCCAGGTGCCAACAATAAAAGGAAAAAGTAACGGCGGTAACGTAGGACCTAACGGACTTAAACGCCACAAAAACCAGACGATTGCAGCAACAACGGCTGCGATAAGCCCAGCCAACGATGCTGATGTCGCACCTTTAAAAAATACCGCCTGAATACCAAAACTCGCGGTCACCACCGAGAACCCCCACAACCCGCTTAAAGCCATAAAGTCCAAACCAAAATACCAGTTTGCGAGCCAACCAGATAAAACCCCAAGCACACCAGCCTGCACCGTTGCCGCTGTGTTGACGAATGACATCGCCAGTAAAATACCCAATATACCGAGCAGCACCAGTCCTTCATTTAAAATAGAAGTAACACCCAAGCTCCAAAAATTCAGGCCATAGTGAGCGAAGACTAACGAAGTTATCCAAATGGTAATCACAGCGGGTAACGTAAGCACCGGCAAGAGTATTTTATTGGCAAGCTGACGCAATATAAATTCAAGCAAAAAACAGAGTAATAAGGATAGTGGAAAAAACCATAAAAACCGATGAGCGCCATTGGTTAACATGCCGCTCCAGAGTAGTCCGATGACCGCAGAGTTATAACCTGAAATTCCCAGTTGCCATTCATTTTCAGAGTAAACTTTGACGACGCGGTGAAAACCAGTGGCTATCAATGAGGCAATGAACGCACCTAACGCCGCGAGAGGGGAAATACAAGCAAGTGCCAGTAAAAATAGCAGACCGGCGCGAGCCGAGCCAATAAACGCGAGTTGGCCTATGCCAAGAAAAACGACAGAGAAATATTGCTGAAACACGGAATGGATTGCTGCGCTAATTCGATTTTATCGAACTAGAAAAGTGAATGACGCTGCAAGTATATGTAAATGCGGAATTCCTTTCCTGACGAGCCTCTCAACTCCCGAAATTATTGCTATTGAGTCGATCTGGAATTTTATCCAGCACAAAGATGTCTTGCCAGGTTTCTTTGCGACGAATAATTTCTGGGCCATCAGGGCCAAGCAAGATGGTTGCTGGACGCGACTGGATAAACTGTGAGGATTGGGTGTGACAGTAAGCGCCGACATTATCAATGACCAGCGGATCACCAATTTCCAGTGGCGGTAGTAGCGCGCGCTCTCTTATTTGATCACTTTGCATACAGAGAGGGCCAAATACATTGGTGGGTGCACGAGTTTCATCCGCATCGGCTTGTTCTTTTTTATCGTTTTCAGATAACTTAATTCCGTGATCGTAGTAGACCGCAGTCGGTACCAAGTTGACACCAGCATCAACGATTACTGAAGCTCCCTGCCCTTCGATTTCTTTTTTTGCAACGACCGTTGTAGCCATCTGTGTACAGGCATCAACAATCGCTCTGCCAGGCTCAAGGATTAATGTCGGTCGGCCACCAAATAAATCTTTTGCCCGCTGTAATTTCCCACAAATAACCTGCGCGTAGCGAAACAAATGTCCTTCGCTGCGATTACTGCCGCCCGGAATATCAAACATTGGTTTGAGTGTGTTAACTGATGGAAAGCCACCGCCAACATCCACCATGGTAGGAGCCAGACCCAGTGCTCTGGCGCGTTTTGCCACATCAATCAATCGGGTAATAGAGTTCTCATAGACCTCATGCAACAACTGGAAAGTGCCACTGTGATTATGCAGTAGCTCCAGGTTTAAGTTAGGGTGTCGAGCAATCCGCTCCATCACTCGCTGGCATTCGCCGTTATCGTCACTGAAACCAAATTTAGTCCAGGGTGACATACCATAACGGAAATTAATGCGAATACCGATTCGCGCAGGACGACTCATTTCAGACGCTATTTCTTCCACCATCGACAACTCATCAAAGTTATCAACATTGATGATTACGCCATCATATAAAGCAGTTTTAAGTTCATCATAGGTTTTGTGCGGGCCATTAAAAATAATCTCCTGACCTTCAACACCCAGCGCTTTAACCAGCCCGTATTCCATACCGGAAACAATCTCAGCCCAGCCGCCTTCATCCAGAATGGTTGCAACCACAGCGGGGAGATAATTGGTTTTAATAGAGTACGCAACTCGAGTCTCAATTCCCGGGCTGGTAAACGCCTGTTTAAAAGCACGAAAATCTCGGCGTAACCGGTCTTCAGAAACAATATAAAGTGGTGATCCGTATTTGCTCAGTAAATCGCGAACATCATAGCCTTCTAAATCAGTATGCGCTGACAGCTCAGGTAGGCCTTGTTTATTCACCGAAAAGAATGGCAATGGTGACAATGTGGGACGCTCGTAACGAATACGGGTTTCCGCAGGTTCTTCATATACCTCAAGTTCAATGGTTGCCGCTTCACTATCCATACTCATGTCCATTGATGCAGAGATATTTTCGTTATTTTTTGAATCAGCCATTTTTATTGTCAACCATGGTTATTTACTTGTCCATTAACAGAGAGTGATGCAAGTCGAATTGGATCAATTTCGATAGCATAGCTACTGCGCATAAAGATTAAATTATCTCGATTTTTACGTTTTTTAATGGTTTGTCCCAAAGCAGTTTTTACTGCAGCCAAAGGATGATTGAGTCCTGTTTCTCCGGAAAAAGAAATCCACCCAGTGAATCTCGGATTTATTTCCAGCAGGAAAAACCGATCATTCTCAACATCGTGTAAAAACTCGCCTTCTGCAGGGCCAACCCATTTTATTTGTTTTAGAAATGCTGCAAATATCTCTTCGAGTTTTGGCAAACTCACCTGCCGCGCGCTCCAGGTACTGCCATGTTTACAATTTGCCAGCTTCATCGCTGTCATACTGGAAACCGTTTCATGATGGCGATTACAAACGGTTGCAACCGCGATCATTTCGCCTTCAACCCACGGCTGGACGATAACACGATCTTCTCCCTGTTTATTGAACGTGTCCCATGCTGCGGGAGCATCATCAACATGTTCCGCTTTGACGCAACCAAAAAGAGGCCCCTTTATCGCTACAGGTCCGTCAAAATGACTCATCGCACGATAAATATCATTCAGGCTATAGGCAACAAAGCTACGTGGAATCAATACACTTTCATCACCAAGATCGCGATGATTGGTAAACAAATTAAGCTTGCTACGTGCTTCAAATGCTTCTTCTTCAGGTAATAGTAAGCTGATACCCAAGGCTTCGAGCTGCTGACGAATGGCAAAAAACTTGGGGAGTTCACCATCTAGACTTGGGATTAAAACGTCTATTGGGTTTGTTTGCTGAACCTGTTTGAGTCGCTCAAGCAATTCTTGAGGCTCTTCAGAGATGGGGATTCTGAACGATCGATCAAATAAATTGGTTTGGAAAGAACCTGAATCAAATGTTCCATAGTTGAGGCCATAGATCTTTTCAATTTCAGTCGAATGCCGCAGCGCCCTGGCAATACCAAGGCCAGGGTTGATCATATTAAATGTGCTGATACCCGTGATGGCAACGATGATGCCGGAACTAGGCCTTCCCTTATCACCATTAATTGAAAATAATCCGTGCGGGTTGATGCCTTCCGCACTACCGAGCTTTTCAAGCGAGTTTAGGTGATTCTCTGGAATGGCTGATTCAGAGACGCCCTGCATATAGATAGCCCCAGTTTTTGCCATCTTTCCGGTAGAGTTTTGCGTCGATTTTGTCATCTCTTTGAGCATCATCAACGGTAAATTAAAATCGGCCCAGTGAGAAAGAATAATCCAGTTCGGAAAACGGCAGTGAATATCTTTTAGCCACAATTGAGTCGCGCCAGTCTGACGTACAAATTCCAGCTCCAGCGGCCCCTGCCATTTCAGCAGTCCTAATAAATCTTCTACAAATTGATTAATCCAGGGGTCATCAACAACGGTGCCGCATTCACTTTCCCCATCATCATTAATGGCCAGTTTACGGATGGCAACCTGCCCCATGGATTTGCCCTGTTCATCAGCAACCAGTGCCACTGAATACTCATCGCCATAGACCACTTGTTGAAGCACTACGCCTTGCTCTGAATCACCAATCATTTTCTCCGCAACATGCTTGGCTTCGCGTCCCGAGGTGACCAGCTGCTGACCTGAGATCACGTGTTTCACTAGCAGTGGAAAGCGCAGCCGTTCCGCTTCTTTTTGCACATCTGATAGCTTGGTGACATGGTTCGATGCGGGTGCAAGGATTTGATGTTCAAATACGAAATCAGGTAATCGCGGACGTTCCAGCAGGCTGAATTGTGATTGATCAGGAATCAAAACTTTGATGCCGGCTTTTCTCAAGCGAGGAGCCAGCGAAGCAAACACTGCAATATCATCGTCAACACATGGAATCAACGCATCAAACTGGTAGCGTGTATTTAATGCCAAAATCCGCGAAAGTACGGCAGTTTCACCTTGAGATGGCTGGGGTAAGACATGCAAATAATCAGCCACACCCGGCATCCAGGCACTGGTCATCATCTCGTCATAACCCAGGGCATGAACAATTAGCTGCCCTTGCCAACCCGCGCGCAAAGATCGCGCAACTGATAACCCTGAATCAGGTTCATCAAGACCTCCAAAACCAGTAATTGCAACGCGCATCTCAATCAACCTCCTGTAAACATCCCATCGAATTGAGATGGTTAAAAAAGCCACTGATATCGGTTTTTGCCTGGTCGGAAGATACCTGAAATTTGCTGCAAAGCACGTCCGTGAGTTGTTCGGCTGTTGCACCCTTTCGCAATGAATTAAGTACCGTCCAGGCAGTTAGATTGCAAGCGGTGATTGATCCGTTACGGTTATCGATTAGGACGCGCGTATCACCATCCTCACGAATTTCCAGACGCGGATGCAACTGGTACTCGGCAGGCGTATTTTTTTGGCGCTTAGCATTCTCTGCTGTCGTGTTACGAGACGCATTTGCAGAAGATAAAAACTTTGTACTATTGGAAGAAAACGGATCCGCAGTTTTTTTAAGTAAATTCTTTATTATTGTTATCATTCTATTAACTGCCCCAAGCAGTTTGCCGTATTCGACATGAGTAAAAAAAGTCATCCTTGAACCTAGAAAACTCAGTTGAATCACAGAAGTCCATGCAATCCAATTGACGCACCTAGCGAAATAGA
>CAZUAW010000005.1:0-5501 GCA_964618535.1 uncultured Thiotrichales bacterium | reverse complement strand
ATAGACAAAAGAATGGTGCTTTTTAGCGCCTATTCACCTCGTTTAGCCCAAACGAGTCTTTCACTTATTGCTTCGGTTATGTTCCCATAGGTTTCAAACAGTTTATATTTTGCCACGATTGAAAAACGTGATCCGGATCCCATTCTATTTTCGCGGTAAAAATAAACGGTTTAATTCTACGGGTTAACGGTTCAAACGTGAATTTGATCGACTTCTCTCTTCCATTTGTCGCGATATATTTCTGTGATCGACAACCTGTTCAATTGAAATCACAGGCACATAAAAATCTCAATGATCGAATCATAAGTGCGTATTGTTGAGCCGCTCTGCACCAAATGTGGACATCGGGCCATGACCAGGCACAAATTCAATATCGTCTCCGAGCGGCAGTAGTTTTTCATTGATTGATTTCAGCAAATCAGCATGATTGCCCCGCGGAAAATCCGTCCGTCCAATCGACCCTGCAAACAACACATCACCAACAAATGCGCGCTGGTCTTTAGCCGAGTAGAAGATCACATGTCCGGGCGTGTGGCCAGGGCAATGCAGCACATCTAAAACCACATTCCCAACCAAAACCTGATCACCTTGCTGTAACCATCGCTTAGGCACAAAGGGTTGGCTTGGCGGGAAATTAAACATCGCCGCCTGCTTACCTAATGCATCAATCCAGAACTGATCCTCTATATGAGGGCCGATTACATCAACACCTCGATTCTCTGCCATTTCCGCAACCGCACCGACATGATCAAGATGCGCATGCGTGACCAGAATAGACACCAGTTCAAGATTGAGTTCACTAATCGCAGCCTCAATGATGGGCAAATCACCGCCCGGATCAATGACCGCAGCTTGTTGCGTTTCTTCGCACCAGATCAGCGAACAGTTTTGCTCAAACGGCGTTACAGGTATGATTTTATATTTCACATTCAATAATTCAGTGACAAATCCAGACCCCATTAAACCAAATAATACTGGCAAGCGCTTTTCTGGCGTCTCAAAAGTCTACGGGATCGAAGCTCTAAACCGATTTCAGGCCTCACATATCGCCATCATAGGACTAGGAGGCGTCGGCTCCTGGGTGGTCGAAGGCCTGGTACGCAGCGGCATTGGCAGCATTACACTCATAGATATGGACCACGTCACCGAATCCAATATCAATCGCCAGCTACAGGCGACCGAAGACACGTTGGGGATGGCAAAAACCAGCGCACTCGCAGCACGTATAAAATCCATTAACCCCAGCTGTACGGTCAATGAAATTGACAGCTTTATTGATCCAGAAAATCAAGCAGAAATACTTGAACAAGGATACGATTGGGTTATCGACTGCATTGATAATTTCCGTACCAAGGCAGCATTGATCTACTACTGCCGACGTAACAAAATCAAGTTGCTCACCATCGGCGGCGCAGGCGGCATGATTAATCCGGCGAAAATCACCACCACTGATCTGAGCAAAAGTCGTCACGATCCACTGCTCTCACAAACCCGCAGATTGCTACGTCAGAACTACCGCTTTCCCTCCAACCTCTCACGAAGCTTTCAAATTCCCTGTATTTACTCCCCCGAGCCTCTGATCTATCCCGATGAACAAGGTGGAACCACCTCAAAAAAACCGCAGGGTAACGCAAATTCAGGATTAAATTGTGCTGGAGGGTTTGGTTCATCAGTGGCGGTCACAGCATCGTTTGGCTTTACAGCCTCCGCCTACGTCTTGAAAAGACTGAGTAATCACGCATGAATTAAGCTGCAGGTGAAGAGTCCTCACAACCATGCATAAATTCCACGCTTGGATTCTGTTTTAAGCCACATTTGGAGTTGATTGACTTCAGGAGAATTAATCTCACCGAGATCTTTATTCGACGACTCCCGCAACACACGCAATGCTGTTGAGATTGCTTTGACATTCTCCCGTGTCATTCCAGATCGGCGCACACCGACGGCATTCATTCGGTAATGTTTGATAGGTTCACCGCCTGCCATCGTGTATGGCAGGATATCTTTTCGAATCGGAATCATTGCAGCGACCATCGCCAAGCTGCCAATACGGCAAAACTGATGCGCCATTGCACCTGCACCGAACACCACGCCATCACCCACTTTGACATGACCGCCCAATTGCACTGCGTTAGCAAGAATACAGCCATCGCCCACCACGCAATCGTGTGCCGCGTGCGAGTAATTCATGAAATAACAATTGGAGCCAATTTCTGTCGCTGTGCCTGCGACGGTCGCACGATGAATCGTTACATGTTCGCGAAACACATTATTATCACCAATTTTCACGCAGGTATCGGATTCGAGATTAAAACCAATGTCCTGCGGATCACCGCCAAGCACCACGAAGGGATCGACCCGGTTGCTCGCCCCCATTTGCACCCTGCGGCGGATAAACGCATGAGCGTCCAGCCGACAACCATCGCCAATCACTACATCCGCTTCCACCACCGCCCACGCACCAATGGAGACATCTTTGCCAATTTTGGCGCTTGGATGGACGCTTGCTGTTGCATCAATATTCATAGTTTTAGCTGTCCTACCCAGAGCGTTGCGTTAATATCTCGCCCTAATTCAATTTAAAGAGAAACTCAGATGGCTCAGTATATCTACACCATGAACGGCGTGGGAAAAATTGTCCCGCCGAAAAAAGTCATTCTTAAAGATATTTATCTGAATTTCTTCCCTGGCGCAAAAATCGGTGTACTCGGCTACAACGGTTCTGGTAAATCCACCTTGCTGAAAATCATGGCGGGGCTGGACACGGATATTGTGGGAGAAGCGCGGCCTCAGCCCGGTATTAAAATTGGCTATTTGGCACAGGAGCCAGAACTCGATAATAATAAAGATGTACGCGGCAATGTCGAAGAAGGTCTTGGCGACATTACCGATGCACAGACCGAACTCGATAAAGTCTATGCCGCCTACGCAGAGCCAGATGCTGATTTTGATGCCTTAGCCGCCGAGCAAGCGCGATTAGAAAATATTCTACAAGCTGGCGATGGTCACAACCTCGACCACAAGCTGGAAATCGCTGCCGATGCACTGCGCCTGCCCCCCTGGGATTCCGCCATCGAACATCTTTCTGGTGGCGAAAAACGCCGCGTGGCGCTTTGCAAACTGCTGCTTTCAAACCCCGACATGCTGATTCTCGATGAGCCAACCAACCATCTTGATGCGGAATCTGTCGCCTGGCTAGAGCGCTATTTGCATGATTTTACCGGCACCGTCGTCGCCGTCACCCACGATCGCTATTTTCTCGACAACGTCGCGGGCTGGATTCTGGAACTGGATCGCGGCCACGGCATCCCCTGGGAAGGCAACTACTCCTCCTGGCTGGAGCAAAAGGGTGACCGCCTCAAACAAGAAAAGAACACTGAAGCTGCGCGCGTCAAAGCAATGCGCCAGGAACTCGAATGGGTACGCAGCAACCCCAAAGGCCGACAAGCCAAAAGCAAGGCTCGATTGGCACGCTTCGAAGACCTCTCCGCCAGCGATTACCAGGAACGCGCAGAAACCAATGAGATCTACATTCCACCCGGCCCAAGGCTTGGTGACAAAGTCATCGAGGTTAAAAACCTCAGTAAATCATTCGGCGACCGCGTGCTTTATCAGGATCTCAGTTTCAATCTGCCACGCGGTGGTATCGTCGGCGTCATCGGCCCGAACGGTGTGGGTAAAACCACCCTATTCCGAATGCTCACCGGAGAAGACCAGCCAGACAAAGGCGAAATCTCAGTCGGTGACTCCGTAGAAATCGCCCACGTCGATCAAAGCCGCGATTCACTCGATGATAGCAAAACCGTCTGGGAAGAAATCTCAGAAGGCCAAGACATTATCAAAGTCGATCAATACGAAACCTCATCACGAAGCTACGTTGGCCGCTTTAACTTCAAAGGCTCCGATCAACAAAAACGCATCGGCGACCTTTCTGGTGGAGAACGCAACCGCGTCCACCTCGCCAAACTCCTGCGCGCTGGCGGCAACCTGTTGCTACTCGATGAGCCAACCAATGACCTAGATGTCGAAACCCTGCGCGCCCTCGAAGAAGCCCTACTCACCTTCCCCGGCAGCTCCGTCGTCATCTCGCATGACCGCTGGTTTCTCGACAGAATCGCCACCCATATTTTAGCGTTTGAAGATGATGGCAACGTCACCTGGTTTGACGGCAACTACAGTGATTACGAAACCGACAGAAAAGCCCGTTTAGGAGATGCAGCAGATCAACCGCATCGGATGAAATATAAAAAACTCGCCTAGCGCGAATCAAAGAAAAAGGATAGCCCCTCACCCAACTGGTAAATAACGTTCTGGTAAAGGGAAATATGGATGTCCTTGGTTGCTTTATTCAGCCCAACAGACGTTAGCTGCACAAAAATCAACATTGATAATTATGCATGATTATGGGATTCTATGCATACGTTATTGAATTAAGGAAAATGTCATGAGAACAACTCTTGATCTACCAGAAGATCTATTAGAAAAAGCAATGTCACTCTCACAGATAAAAACAAAAACTCAAGTCATTACACTTGCATTGCAAGAAATGATCAGAAAGTCTGAAATATCAGATTTAAAAAAATTTAAAGGAAAGTTAGATTTAGATATTGATCTTGATTTAGTCCGAGACAGACATTAATCATGGAAGTCTTAATTGATACATCTGTGTGGATTGATTACTTTAGATCAGGTGAAGAGTCAGAAAAACTAGACTACTTAATTGATGAAAACTTAGTTGTAACCAATGAGTTGATCCTTACAGAACTGTTGCCTTTGCTTGTAATCAGAAGAGAAAAGAGAGTTATTAAGCTCTTAGAAAAAATCAGAAAGAGCCGATTAAAACTCAACTGGGATGAAATTGTTAGTTACCAAGTCTCATGCCTTCAGTCAGGCTCAAGTGGTATTGGAATCCCAGACCTAATTATTGCTCAAAATGCCATTCAAAATAACCTCCTTGTATACTCTATTGATAAACATTTTAAGTTTATGTACGAGGCAAACTTTGGAATGAGACGATACACTTGATTGCGGTAGGAGAACATGGCCAAAAGCATCCAAAAGCCAAAAGAGCCAAAAGGGTCAGTTCTAACTTTCATACATTTTATGCTATATTACGTCTATGGCTAGACCACTCCGAATAGAATTTACCGGCGCGTTGTATCACGTTACCTCTCGCGGGCAATGGCAAGAAGATATCTTCCTGAATGATGAAGACCGAAATAACTGGCTAGCGGTGCTTGAAAAAGTTTGTAGCCGCTTCAACTGGGTGGTTCATGCTTATTGTCAAATGACCAACCACTATCACCTGGTGGTTGAAACTCCCGACGGGAACCTGTCTTTGGGTATGCGCCAGCTCAATGGTCAATATACACAGCGTTTCAATCGTCGTTGCGGCTATGCTGGTCACTTATTTCAAGGGCGCTATAAAGCCATTCTGGTGCAAAAAGACAGCTATCTGCTTGAGCTATCGCGCTATGTCGTGCTCAACCCTATCAGAGCAG
>CAZUAW010000004.1:0-26520 GCA_964618535.1 uncultured Thiotrichales bacterium | reverse complement strand
GAATCAATAGATAAGCGAGAACTCGTGTAATTCATGAAATATTCGGGCTAGGACACTGTCCAGTTCAAAGTGTCGGTATCAGCGCATCCAACGTGTTCAATGTACTAGTTGCCAAAGCAGTGAGTAACGGACTCCGGCAGGGATTGCCGGTGGGTCCGATACAGGGAAAGCTGCATCCCTAAAGCAATGGGGTTAAAATCTGGTCTATGAATACAGCAACCAATGTAGACCCTGCGGAAATCGCAAAATTCGAAGCCCTCGCATCGCGCTGGTGGGATCCCAATAGTGAATTTAAGCCACTGCATGATATTAATCCGCTGCGCCTGGATTATATTGACCGTTATGCCAATATTGCCGGTAAAACCGTGCTTGATGTCGGCTGTGGTGGCGGGATTTTATCTGAAGCGATGGCGAGCTATGGCGCTGATGTGACGGGGATTGATATGGGTGAAGCGCCCTTGTCGGTTGCGGAGTTACATCTGCTTGAAAGTGGCAGGAAAGTGACCTACCAAAAAATCACGGTTGAGGCACTGGCACAAGAAGTACCAGGCTCATTTGATGCGATCACTTGTATGGAAATGCTTGAGCATGTGCCTGATCCCTCTTCGGTCATCACGGCTTGCGCAAAGCTGGTCAAACCCGGTGGCTGGGTATTTTTCTCAACCCTTAATCGCAACCCGAAATCGTTTTTGTTCGCCATCGTTGGCGCAGAGTATGTGCTTAATCTGCTACCGAAAGGGACGCATGAGTATGCCAAATTCATCAAGCCCTCCGAGCTTAGCGGTTGGGCGCGGGAAGCTGGTCTGCTCACGACTGATCTTACCGGCATGAGCTATAACCCGTTCAGTAAACACTACAAGCTCG
The DNA here is from genome assembly GCA_964618535.1 of uncultured Thiotrichales bacterium. Classification (GTDB taxonomy): domain Bacteria; phylum Pseudomonadota; class Gammaproteobacteria; order UWMA-0217; family UWMA-0217; genus HyVt-560. The sequence continues at coordinate 25,656 of CAZUAW010000004.1, read as the reverse complement.
GCAGCGACATTGATGTGAATTATCTGATGGCGACGCAAAAAGAAATAGAGTGATGAGAGCATTCAATTCAGCCAAATTTGGGCAAATACAATGCGTCCTGTTTGATTTGGACGGCACTTTGCTGGATACCGCGCCAGATATGATTCATGCGTTGAATCGTGTCCTCACTGATGAGCAGCGTGAACCACTGCCGGCGGCACAGCTTCGCAATCAGGTCTCACATGGCTCGGCGGCTTTGGTTGAATTCGTCTTTGGAAAGGATCAATCCCCAAAAGACTTTGAAGATAGAAAACAACGCTTTCTCAGCTATTATCAAAACCGTCTCTGTGTTGATACTGTGCTGTTCCCTGGCATGGCTAAACTGCTGGATAATATTCAGGCGCAAGGTCTCAGCTGGGGCGTTGTTACCAATAAACCTGGTTGGCTCACTGATCCGTTGATGGAGCAGGCGGGCTTAATGTCCAGCGCGGTTTGCGTCATCAGCGGTGATTCTACTGCGGAGCGAAAACCTCATCCGTTGCCGATGCTGGTTGCCGCAAAGCTTGCGAATGCCGATCCTGCTAACTGTCTTTACGTGGGCGATGCTGAACGCGATATTGCTGCCGGTAACGCCGCTAACATGACCACAGTCATCGCCAATTACGGCTATATTGACGCAGAGCAAAGACGGGAGGAATGGGGTGCCGATGGCAACATAGATCATGCTCTGGAACTTGATGCCTGGATTCGCCCGCACAAGGCTGCCGACCTTGCTGGCTGATACCCAAAACTTGCTAATGTATTTTTCGCTTGGCGCGGCACTGCTTGGATTACTCATTGGTGCGCTCATCACCTGGTTACACGCGCAACGCGAACTGCAAGATTTAAGCATTGAAAACACTCGCCTGACAACCGAGCTTGCGCGTGATCAACAACACTTCGACGCACAGCTTAAGCAGCTCAATGATGCTCGCGAAAATCTGTCACAGCATTTTGCCGTACTTTCTCGTCAGGCGCTCAAAGATAACAGCAGCCTATTTTTGCGCCTCGCAGCTGAAAACCTGAAAATTCATCGCCAGCGCGCCACCTCAGATTTACAGCAGCGTGAAATGGCCATCGACAACCTCGTTGCACCGATTAAAGAAGCCCTTAATCGCACCGAAGAACAGATCAAGCAAATCGAAAATGAACGTAAGCAATCCTTTGGCTCGCTCTCGCAGCAAATTGAAACCCTGACACGTGCAGAAATTGACCTGCGTAGCGAAACAAATCATCTGGTTAATGCGCTGAAACGCCCCGATGTGCGTGGCCGCTGGGGAGAAATGACCCTCAAACGTCTTATCGAACTAGCAGGCATGGTCGAACATTGTGATTTTGATGAACAGGTTAAAACCCTCAGCGATGATAATCGCCTGCGCCCGGATATGATCGTACGTATGCCCGGGCAGCGGGAAATCATTATCGACGCCAAAGCCCCGTTGGATGGCTACCTCAGCGCTATTGACGCTGATACCGAGCAATTGCAGAAAGCTGCCATGGTTAATCACGCCCGCAACCTGCGTGATCGGGTGAAATCTCTCGCCAGCAAATCCTATTGGGCACAATTTAGCCACAGCCCGGATTTTGTTGTCTTGTTCATTCCCGGTGATCAATTCCTAACGGCGGCACTTGCTGAAGATGCCGATCTGCTTGAATTCGGCATGAAGCACAACATCATCCTCGCAACTCCGTCTAGCCTGATGGGCTTATTACGCGCTGTCGCTTTTGGCTGGAAGCAGATTGCTTTTTCAGAAAATACTGAGCAGATTCGCCAGCTCGGCGAAGAACTACATCGCCGTATCGCAACCCTCACCGAACACTTCCAGCGGCTCGGTAAAAGCCTTAACAGCAGCGTCGAGCACTACAATAAAACCCTCGGATCCTTAGAAAGACAGCTCATGCCAGGTGCTAGAAGAATGACCGAGCTGGGCATTCACGCTAAAAAGACGCCTGTTGATCTTAGCCCGATAGAACAATCCACCCGACCTGCGCAATCGGATAGCACAGAGTAGCCTCTGCTGAGGTACCAAACACGGAGCCTCTGCCCGTCATATCGGCCGCTCAACGCAAAATATCCGCCATTTCTTTTACTGCGCTTCGGATACCCGTGAACAGCGCCCGTGCGATGATGGAATGACCAATATTGAGTTCGTTAAGATGCGGCAGTTTCAAGATAGGTTCAATATTGTTGTAGTCGAGCCCATGCCCAGCATTGACGATCAATCCGAGGCTATGCGCGTGCTTGGCCGCTTGTATGAGTCGATTGACTTCCTGCACGGCAACATCACCGCTAGCGTTGGCGTAGGTGCCCGTATGCAGTTCGATCACAGGTGCTCCAATCTCAGCGGCGGCGGTGATCTGTTCGAGGCTGGGTTCGATGAAGATGGAGACGCGAATCTGCTCATCAGCGAGCTTTCGACAGACAGTTTCTAATCTGCTCCGGTTGCGTAGAACGTCAAGACCACCTTCGGTAGTCAGTTCTTCGCGGCTTTCAGGCACAAGGCAGCAGTCTTCCGGTTTAATTTTACAGGCGATGCCGACCATTTCGTCAGTCGCCGCCATTTCCAGATTCATGTTGGTCGTAATCGCTTTTTTCAGCCGCGTGACATCAGCATCCTGGATATGCCTGCGATCTTCGCGAAGATGTAGGGTAATACCGTCAGCGCCGCCTGCTTCGACTTCAGAAACAATCTCTACCAGATCAGGGTAGGGCGTGAAGCGAGCCTGGCGAATGGTGGCGGCGTGGTCGATATTCACGCCAAGTCGGATGTTTGTCGGCTGAGTCATGATGTGTATTTCCGATAGGATTGCATAAGTGCCCGTGAGCGTAATTTCTTACCTTCCAGTAGCGTGTGAATGGTACTACAAAAGATTGTTTTTGCAGCTCTGGCGGTTTCTGGGCGGGCATAGTCCTCACGTGCGAGATCTTCTAAAACGGCGGGGGCGATTTTGATTGAGTTTTCTTCACGTTGGTAAGAAAGACCATTTTCAGGATGAAAATAACAGGGTCTGCCCAGATCTTTTTGCACACTCGCAAAATCAAGGCTAAAGCCAAGTTGATGCAGTAGATCGCCTTCAAATTGTCTCAAGCTGATTGCCGCGTCGGTCTGGGTGTTGAGCTGCTGCATGAGTGTTTTATAGCTATCGTATAGCGCCGGAATGGGCAGTTGTTTGTCTAGCAGGTAGAGCATCAATTCATTGCAGTAGAGTCCACAAATACCACTTTCACCTTCCAGTTGATATTTCTCACGGGCATCGACATTCACCAGATTTTGCAAATCATGCCGTCCCCGCCAGCTAAACAGTGATTCGCAGTGAGGTTGCAATGCTGCCATTTCTCGACCGCCGTGCTTTTTAGGGATTCTCGCGACTAGCGCGATACGGCCATGTTCGCGGGTGAAAATTTCGACAATGCGGCTGTTTTCGCGATAACGCCGACTGTGGATGACAAACCCAACATCCTCAGGAATCTCGCTCATAGCTCACGATCAATACTCAGCATATCCAGCATTTTTGGACTTTCACGCCAGTTTTCTTTGACCTTAACCCAAAGTTTTAAATGCACCGGTTTCTCCAATAAACCACTGATTCGTCGCCGAGCTTCGGTGCCGATGGTTTTGAGTCCCGCGCCTTTTTTGCCGATGACAATGCGTTTTTGACCTTCGCGCTCGACATAGATCAACGCATCAATGTGAATGCCTTTTTCGGTCTCCTGGTAATCCTCAATCTCGACTGCCACGGCGTAGGGCGCCTCTTGTTTGAGTGAGAACATCAATTGCTCACGCACCAATTCGGAGCTGATGAAACGCATACTTCTATCGGTTAATTCATCGGGATCATATTCAAATTCTCCCTCCGGCAGGTAGCGGGAAATTTTGTCCAGCAGATGTCGCGGATCCTTTTCTCGCAGCGCGGACAGTGGGATGATCTGGTCAAAATCATGGAATGCGCTGACCTTTTGTATGAACGGTAGCAGGGCTTCTTTTTTCTTGATTTGATCGATTTTGTTGATGATCAACACCACCGGAATCTTGTGCTCAGCAATGAATCCCAGTGCCTTTTCATCTTCTTTTCGCCATTGTCCCGCTTCCAGCAAAAATAAAATGACGTCGCCTTCGACCAAACTACCGATCGCTGTGCGGTTGATACGGCGGTTAAGCAAACGGTTTTTGTCATCGTGAATGCCGGGGGTATCAACAAACACGTATTGGTGATTATCTACCGTATGAATGCCGAGGATTCGGTTTCGCGTTGTTTGGGGTTTTGGTGTGGTTGCCGCTAAATGTACACCCAGCATTCGATTCATTAAAGTAGATTTGCCAACGTTAGGGCGGCCAGCGATGACGATATGGCCGCAGTATTTTTTGTCTTTATTGGTGATTTTTTCAGTCATTGGATGCTATCGCCTGTTGCATTGCCATTACTGCTGCGCCTTGCTCTGCTTTGCGCCTGCTGCTGCCGGAATTTTCGCAAACGATGCTCAAAGCGGGGATGCGGCAAACAGTATTAAATATCATTTGGTGCGCTTTACCCGAGGTGCTTAACACTTCATATTCTGGCACAGGATGCCCCTGGGACTGGAGCCATTCTTGTAACTGACTTTTGGGATCTTTGAGTGATTGCGCGGAGGGTAAATCAATCAGCTTATCGCCAAATAAATCGTAAATAAACTGACGTGTAAATTCGAATCCTTTGAGCAAAAAGACAGCACCGATAATTGCCTCTAAAGCATCTTCAATGATGGACCGACGCCTGAATCCGCCGCTTTTGAGTTCACCAGGGCCGAGTTTGAGCTGATCACCTAAAAAGTTATCGACTCCAATATCAGCGAGCGTCTCACCACGGACAAGATGCGAGCGTAGACGGCTGAGATCGCCTTCTGGCGCATCGGGCATATTGCGGTACAAATACTCTGTGATGCTTATACTCAGGATACTATCGCCAAGAAATTCTAGCCGCTCATTGTTGTGGCTGCCAACACTTCGATGCGTGATAGCTGTTCGAAAAAGGTCAGAATTTCTGATTTCCTCGTCCAGTAATTCATAGAGTTTTGTGCCGCGTTTCATAGTTTATGACTATGCTTGATAGGGCGTGATAAATCTAGTCCCGAGCGTTCAGCTAAAAAGTACAGGCCAACAGTCTTACATCGTTGGCAACCCTATTAAAATGTATCTATAGTGAGCCGAATCAAGCAAACGGATCAATCATTGCAACCTCTACAACATTTAATCTCGCAATACGCTGGGAAGCTATGGATTCCTGGCTCAATCATATTGCTCATCGTATTTTTATTTTGGCCAAAAAGTAATGAGTCGGTCAGCCATGTGGATAATCACGCGGTTAAAATTCTGGCACTTGGCGATTCTATTACGCAAGGTGGCAACGGGCACCCCAGTTATCGCCGAAGTTTGTGGTTTCTGCTGAAAGAAGCCGGTTATAGGGTGGATTTTGTCGGTAGCGAGACAGCATTTAACGGTGCTGTGCCGAAGAAGTTACGGGATTTTGATCAAGATCACGAAGGGCATTGGGGCTGGGAAGCTGGTGAGATTGACGCATATCTCGCTACTTGGTTACAGGATTACGATGCAGATATTGCGTTGATTCATGCAGGCACAAATGACGTAGACCGTGGGCAGAGTGTAGAGAGTACTTTGGCTGAGTTATTGAGTATCGTGACCAAATTACGGGCTGATAATCCTGAAATCGTTTTATTGTTGGCTAAGATAATTCCACTACGAGGAGTTGATGCTACGGTATTTAATAACGCGCTAGAAAGCTGGACGATTGAGCACCATAGCGAGCAGTCTCCGTTAGTCGTGGTTGATCAGTTTAGCGGCTATGACGCACAAACTGATAACTATGACAAATGGCACCCCAACAGTTTTGGCGAAGAAAAAATGGCAATGCGTTGGTTTACCGCGCTGAAGCCGTATCTACACTAGTCAGTCAAAGCGATGGCTGTTTCAGCGCTCTGCTTATCAATGGTGAATAACATTTCACCGTACTCTGGGTTTTCGTTGACGGGAGTTGGGTCGTCGTCACAGGCGCAGCCGGCAATGATTGAGCTAAAAAAGACACCGGCTTTGACAATGATATGTGTTGCGGTTTCAGAGCTATTAAGAATCATCACTTGCAACTTGTCGTCGATGACGTGGCTGCCGACTGACATCGCGGCAAAGAGTGGCAGTGTTTCGCTATTCAGCTGGCTAACTTCCTGCTTGAAACTCTCGGAGAAATTTTGCGTATTCCAACTGTCTTTCGAGTGAGTTAAGCGTGGCACGTGTATTCCGATGATGGTTTGTCAGAATTATAGCAGAGGCGAGATACGCTCTCTGGAAAAGACTATTTCGCTCGCGACTCTAGTTTTACCAGCAGATCAATATTCCACAGATAGGTGGTTCTGGCATCGTATTTCAAAATGAGTTCAGTGCCATCTTTGGTAGTCAGTGCTTTGAAATTATCAGGTGTGATGTAGTTGATATCATTCACATTGAGATGCTTTTTGATGGTTTTCCAGAGCTTGATCTGGCCGACTTTTTTACCACGATATTCTCTGGCGACATCTTTAACAATATCCTGCACCGCAAAGTAGTCGTAGTAAATGGGGAATAATTTTAAGCCAAAGATGAAAACCAAGCCTAAAACAGACAGTGATAAAATCCAGCTAACCATGCCCATTCCCTGTTGTTTTTTTAACATCCTAGTACTCCATAGTTCCTTTCTAAACTATTTGATTTTAGTCCCAATTCTACTGAAATTAACGGACTTGTTGGGTGCATCCCAATTCATCCAAATGAATAAGGCGCGACCCACCAGGTTTTCTTTAGGGACAAATCCCCAAAAGCGGCTGTCGTTACTGTTATCGCGGTTGTCACCCATGACGAAGTAATGCCCTTCGGGAACAACGTCAATATAGTCGAGATTGCGACTATCTTTATTGATGAGGATCTCATGTTCAACGCCCAGCAGATTTTCCTGCAGCGCATATTCCATTTTGTGCGAGTACTGATCGTTACCTTCGTAGGCTCCGAGTAGTTCTGTGTTGATGAGCTCACCGTTGACGTAGAGTTTTTTATCGACGTATTTAATTCGATCGCCAGGTATACCGATGACGCGTTTAATGTAATCAAGGCTAGGATCACGGGGCCAGCGGAAAACAGCAACATCGCCACGCTCGGGGTCACTGGTCGCGAGAATTTTCTTATGGATTACTGGTAAGCGAATGCCATAAGCAAATTTATTGACCAGAATGAAATCGCCAACCAATAAAGTTGGGATCATTGAGCCAGAGGGGATTCTGAAAGGTTCGGCAACGAAGGCTCTGAGTACCAGCACGACCAGCAACACTGGGAAAAATGAGCGCGAGTACTCGATATACCAAGGCTCGTGGACAGCATTGACTGATTTCGTTTCGCCGGCAGGTGTTGAGGGAGCGCCTGCTTTACCCATGGAAGGTGCTGCGGCTGCCTGACGCTGGGGGCGTAACCAGGCAAGATCCAATAGCCAGACCAATCCAGTGAGGGCAGAACCTATGACCAATAAAGTCTCTAAATCAAAATGCATTTAAATTCTCAGTATCCTTATTGTGTATAAAACTAGTCGCCAACCTTGAGCACAGCTAAAAATGCTTCCTGCGGTATTTCGACACTTCCTACGCGCTTCATGCGCTTTTTACCTGCTTTCTGCTTTTCCAGCAACTTTCGTTTTCGCGAAACGTCTCCGCCATAGCATTTTGCAGTGACGTTTTTGCGCAAAGCCTTGACGGTTGAGCGTGCAATCACGTGGTTGCCGATTGCTGCTTGTATTGCGACATCAAACATTTGTCGAGGAATAATCTCTTTCATTTTACTGGTTAATTCCCGACCACGCGACTGACTGTCTGTTTGATGGATTATTACAGCTAATGCATCAACCCGCTCACCGTTGATCAGAATATCCACCTTGACCAGTGCAGCACTCTGAAAACGTTCAAAATGATAATCAAACGAGGCAAATCCACGACTGACAGATTTTAACCGATCAAAAAAATCCAGTACTACCTCACTGAGCGGCATTTCGTACGCTAATGAGACTTGGTTCCCTAAATACAGCATCTTTTTTTGCACGCCGCGTTTATCGATGCACAGAGTCATGACATCGCCGATGTATTCCTGCGGAACGAGGATGTTGGCGAGGATGATCGGTTCGCGGATTTCTGCGATTTCATTGACTGCGGGAAGGTCGCTGGGATTGTCGACTTCCAAGACTTCTCCCTTGGTGTTTTCAATCTGGTAAATCACTGTTGGTGCAGTGGTGATTAGATCCAGATTGTACTCGCGCTCCAATCGCTCCTGAATAATCTCCATGTGCAGCATGCCTAGGAAGCCGCAACGAAAACCGAAGCCCAAAGCCTGGGAGGTTTCTGGCTCATACTTGAGCGAGGCATCGTTTAATCGAAGTTTGTTGAGCGCATCACGCAGGCCTTCGTAATCATCTGAGCTGACAGGGAAAAGACCGGCGAATACCTTCGGCTGAACTTCCTTAAAGCCCGGTACGGCTTCTTCTGCGGGATCGTTGACCAGCGTAAAGGTATCGCCAACTCTGGCAGCGTCGATGTCCTTGATGCCGGCAATGACGAAGCCTACTTCGCCGACATTGAGCATGTCTCTGTCCTGAGGCTTGGGCATGAAAATGCCCAGCTTGTCGATCTGATAAGCCTGTTTGGTCGACATTGCCATGATCTTTTGTTTTTTCTTCAAGCTGCCTTGGAACACGCGCACCAGCGATACAACGCCGAGATAATTATCAAACCAGGAGTCAATGATCAATGCCTTGGTGGGTTTTTCAGCGTCCCCGACGGGTGCGGGAATACGTTCAACTATCAGTTCCAGCAGTTCATCAATGCCTTCACCAGATTTTGCGCTGACACCGAGTGCGCCTTCGGCATCGATGCCAATCACGTCTTCAATTTCCTGGATGACTCTTTCTGGATCAGCCGCCGGTAGATCAATTTTATTGAGAATCGCAACCACTTCGACATCCAGATCCAGTGCCGTGTAGCAATTGGCGACGGTCTGGGCTTCCACACCTTGGGAGGCATCAACCACCAGCAACGCGCCTTCACAAGCAGTTAATGAGCGCGAGACTTCGTAGGAGAAATCGACGTGTCCAGGGGTGTCGATAAAGTTAAGCTGGTAAGTTTCTCCATCTTTCGCGTGGTAATCGAGCGAGACGCTTTGTGCTTTGATGGTGATGCCACGTTCGCGCTCGATATCCATTGAGTCGAGCACTTGATTATCCATCTCCCGTTCACTGAGACCGCCGCAGATTTGAATGAGGCGATCAGAAAGCGTCGATTTACCGTGATCAATGTGCGCAATGATTGAAAAATTGCGGATATTTTTAAGGTTATCCATCGTGAAGAATATCCGCTATTGCTTGCTCGTTGTAAAAGTGTTTGCAGATAATCTGCTCACCTCGGGCGAGCACAGGTACATCGGCGTTAAAGCGTTCACGCAGCGTTGCATCTTCATCGATATCAATAATTTCAAGATCAAAGCGGTGAACCGCCTGGAGTTTCTTTAAAGCGTTCAACATGTCCTCACAAAGGTGACAGTAGAGTCGGGAGTAAATGGTTAGTGTGATCAAAAACCGAGCAGCCAATCGAATAATTATTCAAGCTTTAAGGGTAAGAAAATCGGTGAGCCATCACGCTGTACAAGTACCGCAATGGAGCGATCTTTTGGCAGGTCTTTAACAATTTTATCCAAATTTTCGACATCATTAACCGATTGGTTGTTGAGCGATACAATAATATCGCCACTGCGAATACCGGCTTTTTTAGCCGGACCAGAGGAGACCTTGTCAACGATCACTCCACGAGAGACGCTTGCCTTTTCCCTGATTTCATCGGTAAGTGGGCTAACGACCAGACCCAGTAGCGTCTGTTTGTTCTCACCTGCTTTGCGTCGGCTGGATGCTAACTTGTCTTCATCAGGCAGTGCTTCGATGACGACATCAAGCTCCAGTTCTTTACCATCGCGTAACAGTTTGAGGATTGCTTTGTTGCCGATGGGCACACGGCCAACCAGCGGAGGCAAGTCTGTTGAGTGCGAGAGACCATGTGAATTAAAGCTGAGTAAAACATCCCCCACTTCAACACCGGACTTTTCAGCGGGACTTTCGCCGAGTACCTGAGCAACCAGCGCGCCGCGAGGCCGTTTCATGCCAAATGATTCAGCCAGATCACTGGTGATTTCTTGAATGTAAACGCCCAACCAGCCGCGCGTTACCTTGCCATGCTGTTTAAGTTGCTCAACCACTTCCATCGCGACTTCAATCGGAATGGCAAATGATACGCCCATAAATCCACCAGTACGGCTGTAGATTTGAGAGTTGATGCCGACCACTTCGCCATCGAGATTAAACAATGGTCCACCGGAGTTGCCGGGGTTAATCGCCACATCAGTCTGGAGGAAAGGGATATATTGCTCAGAGGGCAGGCTACGTCCTTTGGCACTGATAATTCCAGCTGTAACTGAATGATCGAAATTAAAAGGTGAGCCAATCGCCAGCACCCATTCACCGACTTTGAGTTTATCGGCACTGCCGAGTTTCAATATGGGTAAGTTGGTGGCTTCGATTTTAAGCAGGGCGACATCAGAGCGTGGATCAGAGCCGATAACTTCTGCGGTAAATTCTTTACGATTGCTCATTCTGACGACAATCTCGGAAGCATCGGCAATCACATGATGATTAGTGACCACATAGCCATCCGCAGAAATGATGAAGCCGGAGCCGAGTGAATTGGATTCAAAATTTTCACCATCATCGTCTGGTTGTGAGCCGTGTGGGGGTTTTTGCATGTCTGGGTGTTGCTCCAGAAATTTGCGCAAAAAGTCATTAAGAAGCTCTGATTCTGAGGAATCGGGTAGCCCAAAATTGCCTGACATTCCATGAGGCTTAGCTTTGTAGGTGGTACTGATATTGACCACAGCAGCACCGTTGTTTTCGACGATGGCTGTGAAATCGGGTAGTCCCTGAACGCTGGCTAACGTTGGGCTGGCAGTTATCCAGAACATAAATAGCGTGGCTAGAAGCCGAGGTAGGTAGGTGTGAATGTGCATAATTAATTCCAGAAACGCTATATTTAGGTGTGTAAGTTAGTGTGCTACGAATGGCTGCCATATTGAAAGCGCGTTGAAAGCGCGCCATTATGACAATGCGGTGGCTAGAATACCAATCAGTCTATTGTTGGTATACATCACTCATAAGTTACACTCATTATATAGCGTATACGATTGCTCCATGCGGCTCTCTGATACATACTTCGATTTACTTCCCAGCAACCCTGACTCCTTTGAAACCCGTTATCGCTCTGGTAGGCCGTCCCAATGTCGGTAAATCCACCTTATTTAATCAACTGACTCGCAGCAGAGATGCGTTGGTGGCTGACTTTCCTGGTCTGACGCGAGATCGCCAATACGGCGTTGGCCGACTGGGTGGCGACTATTTTGTCATTGATACTGGTGGTATCACCGATGAGTCTGATCAGCTTAACGCGTTGATGATGGGGCAAACTCGTTTGGGAATTGATGAGGCTGACCGGATTATCTGGCTGGTGGATGGTCGTGCTGGTCTAACTCCTGCCGATGAGGTTATCGGCGCTCAATTACGCCGTGTGGGAAAACCTGTTTTTCTTGCCGTGAATAAAACCGATGGCATTGCAGCCGATCAGGCGCTGACAGAGTTCTATGGATTTGGGTTCGATGGCCCGTTACCCATCGCCAGCTCGCATGGCCGAGGCGTGACCCAGCTTATTCACGCGGTGCTGGGCGAAGATGCGCAGGAAGACAGTGAAGAATCTCGTGAGAGTGAGCGCGATCGCAAAGACATTCGGATTGCGTTTATTGGCCGACCCAATGTTGGAAAATCTACGCTGGTCAATCGTATTATGGGTGAAAACCGTGTGGTTGTTAGCGATATCCCTGGCACCACCCGCGATAGCATCTACATTCCGTTTGAGCGCGAGGGTCAAAAATACACGCTGATTGATACTGCTGGCGTGCGTCGTCGTGGCAAGGTGAAAGAAACAGTTGAGAAATTCAGCGTCGTGAAAACGCTGGATGCCATTGAAAAAGCCGATGTTGTGATTAACGTGCTGGATATGCACGAGGCGATTACGGATCAGGATGTGCACCTCATTGGCATGGCGCTACGTGCTGGTCGTGCGATTATTGTGGTGCTGAATAAATGGGATGGATTAAGTACGGAAGAGCGTGAAAGCCGCATGTCCCAGTACAAACTAAAATTGCCGTTTCTTGATTTTGCCGAGCGTTTTAATATTTCAGCGCTGCATGGTTCGAACGTAGGCCTGCTTTATGATGCGGTTAAGCGTGCCCATAACTCTGCCAGAATAGAACTCTCCACCACCGTATTGACCCGATTACTGGAAGAGGCGATTGCTCGTCATCAGCCACCGCTGGTGCGTGGCCGACGCATCAAACTCCGCTACGCTCATCAAGGCGGTCGGCGGCCTCCGGTGATCGTCTTACATGGCAATCAAACCAAATTTGTACCCGATGTTTATAAACGCTATCTGATTAACTTCTTCCGCGATAAATTAAAAGTTGTTGGTTCGCCAATTCGACTGGAATTTAAAACTGGTGAGAATCCCTACGCGACTAAACAGAAGCGTACCAAGCTCACTCCGCGACAAAAATACGAGCAGGATCGCGAGCGCAGACTCAGTAAGTAATTCCCACACTAGTAATTCCACACTAGTAATTTATCTTCGATGAGACGTTCGTCTCACCAATATTGTTTTGTTCCCCTGCTACGAGAATCATCTGATGACCGCCATGATCTGGCGTGAATCTTGCTCCTATATCAATCTAATTCATTAACGCTGGTTTTGTGACATTCGTCGATTGTTTGATACGACGCTCAGCGCTATAAAATATTGTGGAGATTGATCTGTGAATGACCTAATGCAATCCATCGAAGATCGCAGCCAACTTGCTGGTAGTAATCACCTGGAAGCGCTGCTGTTTAGTTTAGGCAAAGATAAAAAGACCAATAAAGAACTAGTGTTTGGCATAAACGTGTTTAAGGTTAGAGAGTTAATGGCGATACCTGATATTACACCTTTGCCCAATGCTCAAGATTGCCTGGTAGGGATTGTTACCGTGAGAGGGCAATCTATTCCTGTGATTGATTTGCCTAAGTTTTGTGGTATCGAATCCGAAGAGCCTGCAAAAATACTCATAATTACAGAATACAATCGGCAGGTTCAGGGGCTTTTAGCACACGAAGTAGAAACCATAGAGCGACTTGCCTGGGGGGATATTAAATTGCCGCCAGCGCAGCCCGATGGCAATCAATCCGGGCTACTGACAGGTATCTATCAAATGGGTGAGGCTCGCACTTTGATGTTACTGGACGTGGAAAAAGTCTTGTCAGATGTGCTTGGAAGCCGTGAAGAAGCCAATATCAATGGCATTGAACGGGATAGTTTACAAGGCATTAAGGTGTTCTTTTGTGATGATTCCCGCGTCGCCAGAGGGCAGATGAGACGGGTGCTAGATCACCTCGGAATTAGCTATGCCAGCGAGGTAGATGGAGAGGTGGCGTGGCGGCAGCTGAACACGCTTGCCGACCGGGCGGAACAAAATGGCCATCCATTACAAGCTGATGTGAATTGCATCATTACTGATATTGAAATGCCTGGCATGGATGGTTATGTGCTAACTAAAAAAATTAAAAGTGATCCGAGATTTACGGGAATTCCAGTGATTATGCATTCATCGCTATCAGCGCATAGTAATCAAAGTTTGGGTGAGAATATTGGTGTTGATGCCTACGTTCCTAAGCTTAATCCGGCAGAACTGGCGTCGACTATATCTAGATTGGTGATGAAGCATAAAAAAGCCGCGTAAATTTGAAATTACTTAAAGGCGAAAACTGGAAAAGAAGTTACTCGAAAGCACTCTAAGCGCTGTAGATTTTACTCCTCGTCTCTATCTAGATGCCATAGATCAATAAATTACCAGTGAAACATGAAAACATAGAATTAATTCACGTTACGTACTTATTTAAAAGTAATAATACCTCGCAACATCAGTCAGTTTGAGACAGGGAAGAGCATGCAAACAAAAAGCACTAATCAAAAATTGACCGTTCAAGGAAAACAAAACAAATTGAAAAACTGGATTATGGGATTGTCACTTAAATCAAAACTCTGGATTAGTTTTTCGGTGACTGCCATTGCTATCGTCTCTATCAGTCTTGATGAAATTTCTGCTCTATCAACAGTACATAAACAGGTTGATCATTTTGTTACTGACGTGCAGCCAGCCTTAATGCATTTAAATAAGGCAAAAGAATTGTTGGAAGCATCGTCAGGGTCGATGGGATTTTATTTATTTAGTAAAGCCCCAGCGCAACTGGAAAAATCGCATAAAAAGATTCAACTGCTCGAGAAAGAATTGGATTCGATTGAAGCGCTTCTGATTTCCACTGGTAATAATGAAACTTCAGTCCTTCTTCAGTCGTTACAAACTAATTTGCAGGCATATTCAGAACTGGACGGGAAATTAATCCAAATTTCTGAGAATGATTTAAAGAATTTTCCAGCCAGAGAGCTTGCCGCAGCTGAAGTGAGTCCACGTAGTAAAGAAGTATTGCAGATGCTTGGGAAAATGCTTTTTACTGAGTTGGAAGAAGAAGCTACGCCACTGCGTAAAGAGATCTTAAATGATATTAACGAAGTGAGGTATTCTTGGACGAATATCATGAATTCGATACGTGCTTTTCTGGCGTTTAGAAGTGAGGCTTCTCTGGTTGAATTGGATGCCTACAGAATCAGTTTTGAACAAAATATGTCACGCCTTAAAGGGAGGTCTGATGATTTGACACTTGATCAAGTTGATTCTTTAGAGAGTATAGAAAAAGTTTCCCAGACTGTTTTTCTTAAGACTAATGAGCTTATTAAATTACATGGTGGTGAAACATGGAGAATGGATGCGTATCTTGTGGAGACGGAGGTTATGCCAGCTCTAAATCGTCTGCACCTAGACCTTGATGAATTAATTCAATTTCAGACGGATCATCTCAACGCTACTCTGGATGATGTTAGTACGCTTTACTATACAAAGCTGGTACGGGCAGTGATAACCGGAATTGGGTTTTTGGCTTTCGTCTCTTTACTGACATGGCTGATGTCAGGGCAAATTATTGGTTCATTAAAGAAAGCAGCTGACATTGCCCGTTCTATCGCCGGTGGTAATTTCTCCAATACTATTGAACCTGGTGCAGATGACGAGACAGGGAGACTATTGAAATCGCTCGATTCAATGCAAAGCCAGCTCCGTCAGCAGATTGCTGAAGAACGCCAAAAATCCATTGAATCGGGACGTATAAAGCAGGCGTTGGATAATGTGCAAACCAATGTCATGGTCATTAATTCGTCTTTCGAAATAATTTATTTGAATGGTTCTTTAATGACGACATTTCGAGCTAGGCAGAACGAGTTTAAGTTGGCGTTGTCTGAATTTGAATCAGAAGGATTGGTTGGAAACAGTATTGATATTTTTAAAGCAATTAAATCGCTCAATAGACATCAGCTAATGCAACTGGGTGTAACATCTGTAGCAGACGAAGAAATCGGCAACTTAACTTTCCGTATTACTGCCAATCGAATACTGGATGATGAAGGGAATAAAATTGGAGTTGTACTTGAATGGGATGATCGTACTGAGCAGTTGAAAATAGAAAACTCCATCAACAAAATTGTTCATCAGGCTCAGAGCGGTAATTTAAGTGGAAGATTGCAAATAGCGAAAGAAGGTAATGGCTTTGCCGGTAGACTGGCTGGTTCAATCAATGATTTGTTGGATGTTAATGAACAAGTCGTTGGTGACGTTGGCCGAGTACTTAGCGCGCTGGCAAAAGGTGAACTGACTGAGACTGTATCTCGGACTTACCAAGGGTCATTTAATGAATTAAAGCAAAATGCAAATGAGACTGTGGATCAGCTGAAAGATGTCATTAGCAAAATAAGGCATTCTGCTGAGAGCATGCGCGATAATGTCGGTGACATTGTTGACGGGAACAAGAGTTTGAAACAACGGACTGGCGAGCAAGCCAACAATATTGAAAAAACCGCTGCCAGCATGGAAGAAATCACAGGAACAGTTAGACGAAATGGTGAAAATGTTGATGAGGCTAATCTACTAGCGAAAAAAGCAAAGGATCAGGCTGAAAAAGGCGGTAATGCTGTTCTTAACACCACTCAGGCTATGGCAGAGATTAACAAGGCAAGTGCAAAAATAACGGATATTACAACAGTTATCGAAGAAATCGCTTTTCAAACAAACCTGTTGGCACTTAATGCTGCTGTTGAGGCTGCGCATGCTGGTGAGCAAGGGCGTGGATTTGCCGTCGTCGCAACAGAAGTCAGAGATCTGGCTCAGAGAAGTTCAGAAGCGGCAAAACGAATTAATGTTTTAATTAAAGATACGGCTAATAAGATAGAAGAAGGTTCTCAGTTAGTAGATGTTTCTGGGCATCATCTGGATGAAATCATTCTAACAGTTTCTAAAGTTAGTCAACATATGGACGAGATTTCATCAGCAGGAGCAGAACAAACCATTGGCATGGATCAAGTTAACAACGCGGTGATTCAGTTTGATAATTCACTCCAACAAAATACTAGTCTGGTGAGTAAAACCTCAGATGTAAGTGGTTCACTCTTGGAAGAATCACAAAAGCTATCTAATCTGGTGGCTTATTTTAAATTGGATCCACATAGCAATCAGAACAAGTCGTTATCAACCAATGATAAACGAAGTGTTTCGCGTCCGTGGCAAAGAAAAGCAGGATAGTGTGCTGGGAAATATTGAAAGGGCTTTATAAACGAAGTTGAATAAAAAATGACAGTAGAGAAAACAGAGCCAGCGCAACATGGACGGTTCTCTAAAGAAGATTAACAATCTACGTGGTGAGAAGGCAGCTTTTCTAGAAAATAGATTAGACTATCTTCTCACTATGATTAATTTTAACAAATGTAAATTCTGCTCGGAATTTGAGAGTAGAAAAGGGATTGACCTTAAGTGACAAGGAGTTAATTATGTCCGATTTATCAGAATTTTACGAAGTGTTCTTTGAAGAGTGTTTTGAAGGGCTTGAAATTATGGAGTCTGGTTTGCTTGCGCTAGCACCAGGTTCAGCGGATATGGAGGAAATTAATACCATCTTCCGCGCAGCACATTCTATTAAAGGAGGTTCTGCCACATTTGATTTTAACGAAATTGCTAGTTTTACACATGTGATGGAAACGCTGTTAGATCAAATGCGTTCCGGTGATAGAGATGTCACTACGTCTGCGGTAGATTTGTTACTTGAATCGGTTGATTGTTTAACTGAAATGATTAACGCCACAAAGGACGAAGAAGCAATAGATTCTGCCCGAGTTTCAAATTTAAAAAAGCGTTTGGAGCAGATGCTTGAAGATAAGGGTGACGAGTCTTCTAGTGTTGTGGAGAATCAATCTCATGACGTTGATTCAGACGCAACTGACGAAGGTTGGAGAATTAAATTTTCCCCTGGTATTGATGCGATCCAAAAAGGATTGGACCCATTGGCTGTATTTGAAGCACTGTCTGATCTGGGTGATCTTAAGGTGACTTGTGGAACAGATAATGTGCCCGCGTTAAAAGACTTGAATCCTGAACAGTTACATTTAAGTTGGAATGCAATATTACTGGGAAATATTAAGTTACAGAGAATTAAGGATATTTTTTCCTGGGTAGATAGTGATTCTGATATAGAAATCACCGCACTTAACGACACGCAAGGGAGTGTAGTCGAAACTTCAAGTAGCAGGATAGAGCCAACAGAACAAAATAAAAATCAGCCTCAAGATGAAGCAGTATCGCAGGTAATTGTACAGCCTGAAGAACTCACTCCAAAGGGTGTTTCGTCACCAGCAAAAGTTGAAACTGACGCTGTGGAAAAATCTGTAAAGTCAGTTGCCAAGAAGACGGCTGGAAAACCCGAAGGTTCGATACGAGTATCAATCAGTAAGATAGATGCGCTAATTAACCTGGTTGGAGAATTGGTGATTACTCAGTCGATGTTGGGCCAGTTTGGCGAAGATTTTGATATGGCACAAATTGATGTTCTACGCGATGGTCTTAATGAATTGGAAAGAAATTCTAGAGAGCTTCAACAAACAGCCATGCAGATTAGAATGTTACCGATCAGTAGTTCGTTTAATCGATTTCCCAGGCTGGTAAGAGATTTAAGTAATAAATTGAATAAGAAAGTAGAACTGGTAATTACTGGGGAAGGTACGGAGCTGGATAAAACAGTGCTCGAAAAAATTGGTGACCCATTGGTTCATTTGGTAAGAAACTCACTCGACCACGGATTGGAAACACCAGAAATTCGATTAGCAGCAGGTAAATCTGAAACAGGTCTGCTGAAATTAAATGCGTGTCATGAAGGAGGAAATATCGTCATTGATGTAATTGACGATGGAGCAGGGTTAAATAAACAACGAATTCTTGCTAAAGCGATTGAAAGTGGGGTTGTTTCTCCTGATCAACAACTCGATGATGATGAGATTAATAATTTAATTTTTCAAGCTGGTTTCTCAACGGCTGAAATTGTTAGTGATGTGTCAGGTCGTGGCGTTGGAATGGATGTGGTGAGACGTAATATATCCGACCTTGGGGGTGACGTATTTGTTATGTCTGAGGAAGGAAAAGGAAGCACTTTAAGAATTACCTTACCGTTGACACTTGCGATTATTGATGGCCAATTAGTCAAGGTTGGAGATAGCCAGTATGTGATTCCGATGCTATCTATCGACGAATCACTACAGATCGACCCAAAGATGGTTAAGCATTACAAGGGACAACCCGATCTATATAGATTAAGAGACGAGTACATCCCGATCTTCAGGCTCAAGGAAGTATTTGGTCTGGATGATAGCGGCTGTGTTTTTGATGAGGGGCTATTGGTCGTTGTTGAGGCTGAAAGAAGACGTGTGGGATTCTTTGTCGATGAATTACTCAGCCAGCAACAAGTCGTGATTAAGAGTATAGAGCGGAATTTTAGAAAAATTGATGGATTTTCGGGGGCCACCATTCTAGGTGATGGGGAAGTAGCGCTGATTATTGATGCTGCCGGGCTCATACGTAATCGCTTGGGTGAAGCCGGGAAAGTGAATAATACGCAACGGGAAGCTGCATAGGGGAGTGGAAATGGATTTTAATCTGGATGCTTCAATCGTAGATCAAACTCACGATATGGCAATGAGTGTAGGGGAAGATGCTAGTCAGTATCTAACATTTTTCCTTGGTGAGGAAGAGTATGGAATTAACATACTCGATGTGCAGGAGATTAAGGGCTGGGACGGTACGACGATTATCCCAAATACACCAGAACATATTTTAGGCGTGATTAATTTACGCGGTACCATTGTACCGGTAATCGAATTACGAACTTGCTTTAGTTTGCCGCATAAAGCCTTTACTGAGACTACCGTTGTTATCATGATCAAAGTGGTTGCCGATGGTGAAGAGCGGGTCGTTGGTGTCGTTGTTGATGCGGTCGCAGAGGTCTATAACGTTGCATTTGAAGCAATAGAGCCGCCACCTAATGTACATGCCAGTGTTGATGCAGAATATATTAAAGGGCTCACAACGCTGGATGAAAAAATGGTGATATTGCTTGATATTTCTACGTTATTAGCAGAGCAAGCTTTAGATGATCAGCCAGTCAAAGTTCACTAGAGAACTAACAGTAACAATTAATATTTTCATGGGGAATATCCAGTCTTACGGAGTCAGTAATGTCAAACTATCAAATTAAAAATATCAAAATCTCACCACTGTTCTTATCACTCACACAGTTTATATTAATTGTAGGAGTGTTCTCGGTTGGTGCCATATTGTTTACAGCAAGCTCTTCTGCTATGTGGGTGTTGTTGTCGGCAGGTATCGTTAGCGGGGCAAGCGTTGCCGCAATGAGCTATGTGGTACTCAGCAAGGTGAAAAAATGGATCGGCGCAGAAACCTATGAGATTAGAGAGTTGCTTAATAAGTCTGCTGCTGAGATTGAATCTGAAGATTTTGATATTAAGGAGTTAGGGAGTTTGTACGGTGGCATGTCGTTAGCGATGAAAAACCTATCTAGTCACGCTGTTGACGCATCTCTAGTCGCAGGAAGCTCAGAGGTATTCAAGACGGCCCTTGATCACGCTGAGTCTGCAATTATGATGGCAGATAAAGATTTTAATATCAGCTATGTTAATCCATCCTTACTACAGTTGTTCGGTAATATTCAAAATGAATTGCAGAAAGGAATTCCAAATTTTAATATTGCTACCCTCGTTGGCTCGAATATTGACATTTTTCATAAAAACCCACAAAAACAACGAGGTATGTTAGCGAATCTTACTACTTCTCATACTGCCAAATTTTCTGTCAGTGATGTAGATGTCGGTTTTACAGCGCATCCTTTAACTGATGCAAAGGGAGAAAAAATAGGGTTCTTTGTAGAATGGAAGGATCATACTGATGAGAATGCAATTGAAAGTGAAATTGCTAAAATCGCTGATCGGGCACTTGAAGGAGATCTTTCAAAGCGTATTTCTTTAGATGGGAAAACGGGATACTTGATGTCTTTGGGGCAGGTTATCAACGATGTCTTGTCGGTCAATGAACATGTCGTCTCGGAAGCTTCAAAAGTGGCCAGCAGTATTTCCAGAGGCGATTTAAATCAGAAAATTGAGTATGACTATGGTGGCATCTATGCAACGCTTAAGGATGGCTTGAACAATGGTGTTGATAAATTAAACGAAGTGCTAGGTAGTGTCTCAGAAAGTTCTCGTTCTGTTCATGAAGGTGCCAGAGATATCTCCACTGGCAATATTGATCTACAAAGAAGAACCACCGAGCAGGCTTCCAGTCTTGAAAGAACAGCCGCTGCCGTAGAGGAAATTACTGGTACGGTTAGACACAATGCGGAAAATGCTCGTCAGGCGAATGAACTGTCTAACAACGCTCGATTAAAGGCAGAACAAGGTGGCGACGTGGTTTCGGCGGCTGTCAGTGCAATGGCCGAGATCAATACCTCCAGCGCGAAAATTTCTGACATTATCAGTGTGATTGATGAAATTGCATTTCAAACCAATTTATTGGCGCTAAATGCAGCGGTGGAAGCAGCGCATGCTGGAGATCAGGGTAAAGGTTTTGCAGTGGTTGCATCAGAGGTAAGAAACCTGGCGCAACGTAGCGCAGAAGCTGCCAAAGAAATCAAAGAACTGATTGAAGACAGTGTTTCAAAAGTGAATGCGGGAACGGCTCTAGTAGACAACACCGGCAAATCCCTAGCTGAAATCGTCGAAGCATCTCAGAAAGTGAGCCATATTATTTCTGAAATCGATGCAGCGAACCAGGAGCAATCCATTGGCATAGAGCAGGTCAATCAAGCGATGCTAAAAATGGATCAAATGACCCAGCAAAATACAAGAATGGTCGAAAAAGTAGCGGGCTTAAGTGCTTCTCTGGACAGTGAGTCTGAATCATTGTCAGAGAAAATGAGTTTCTTTTCAGTATCAGTAGGAAATCATTCTTCTAGTTCTGTTGACAGACGTTCAGCAGCTCGACCGTGGTCTGAAACCGCTTCACCCCAATCTTCTGGGGGGGTTGATTTTGCCGCTGCTAAGTCGAAGCATCTTTCATGGAAAAACCGCATACGAGGGTTTTTGCAGGGCAAAGAGTCATTGACAATGGATCAAGCTGTGTCGCACAGGGATTGTGATTTAGGTAAGTGGATCTATTCTGATGGCATGACTAAGTATGGCTCTTCTGCTGCAATGCAGGAGCTGGAAAAAGAACACGCCGAGATGCATGCCGAAATTAAAAACATCATTGGCTTAAAAGAAGGTGGGAATGATGCTGAAGCGACCAACCGCTATTCAAACATCGAAAGGGCGTCCGGTAAGGTTGTAGCATTACTTGGAGATGTTGAAGATGAAGTGAAGAATGGTTCAGGAAATGGATTGAGTGATGACTTCAGTCAACCTGTTGCAGTCAATGATAGTGCTAATTGGAATAGTTTTTAAAATAACCCAAGTAGTTTTAATGAAGCTGTCGGTTTTCGTGGCATAAGCGATGAGAATCGACAGTGATTTTTACTGGAATGTACATTAACTCAAGATATTTAATCAATAATAATAAAAATATGAAAAATATAATAAAACTAGAAAGTAAATGTACTGCATCTACTTTAAGCACGCTTAAAGACGATCTATTGGATGGCGCGCTAAATGGAGTGAACGTAGAGTTAGATTTTTCTTCAGTAGAAAGTCCAGATATGAGAAGTATTCAGTTGCTTATGGCCTGGTCCAAGTCTGTTCAGTCGGAAGGTGGCTCGGTAAAGAGTAGCGGCGTTTCTGAAAATCTGAATCGATTTTTGGCGATGACAGGCACTGATAGTTTGGCGGTATAACGTAAGTTACCGAGAGACTAACTAAAGTACGACTAAAATAGGTCTGAGGAAGTTTTGTATAATGGAAGCAGCTACATTTGAGTTTTCAGATAATGAGTTTAGTAAGTTTCGAGAAATTATTAATACTCACACAGGTATCCATATCGGGGAAAATAAACGAGATCTTGTATATGGTCGCCTATCGAGGCGAGTTCGAGACCTTGGGTTAAACAGTTTTTCAGACTATAGGGAAGAACTTGAGAAAGGGTCTGCTGCCGAGCTGGAAAAGTTTTCAAATTTGATAACGACGAATTTGACATCTTTTTTTAGAGAAGAACATCATTTTGAGTATTTGAGAACCACTCTTTTTCCAGAGCTCATCAAGCAGCGTCGGAAAGATAGAAAAATACGAATCTGGTCTGCAGGATGCTCTTCTGGTGAAGAAGCGTATTCAATAGCAATGGTCGCTCAAGAAGTCATACCCAATATTCAATCTTGGGATTTTAAAATTCTGGCTTCTGACCTAGATACGACCATGGTGACACATGCACAACTGGGTGTGTATGACCTAGATAGACTTTCCGGAGTGTCAAAATTACGGTTGCACCGTTGGTTTCAAAAAGGCGCAGGTGATAATCAGGGGAAAGTTAGAGTTTCTCCAGAGATAAGATCTTTGATTACTTTTAATCCATTAAATTTGATGGAAGTATGGCCTATGCAAGGCGCATTTGATGTGATTTTTTGTCGCAACGTGGTTATTTATTTTGACTCACCTACGCAAACAAAATTATTCGAGCGTTTTTCGAAGCAGTTAAATGATGATGGAACTCTTTTTATTGGTCATTCCGAAACACTTAATAATATTACCGATAAATTTAGATTACTGAGTAAAACAATCTATAAAAAATCTTAGTAAGCATGAATGGTAAGTGTTGTTTGGTTAAATTTTAAAAAGCAGGTGTAGCGTGGGAGCTGGGTTAAGAATAAGTGGTTATTTGGGGGAAGATTACAATGAGGGACGCATTAAAGTCATCGTTGTCGACGATAGTGCGCTAATGCGTAGTGTGATCGAGAGAATACTCGTTCAAGATCCGAGTATCGAAGTGGTTGCGACCGCAGTTGACGCATTTGACGCGAGAGAAAAGATCAAGAAGTATAATCCTGATGTGATAACGTTAGATGTCGAAATGCCAGGTATGGATGGAATTCAATTTTTAAAAAACCTTATGCGACTTCGGCCTATGCCAGTAGTGATGGTTTCTACACTAACAAAAAAAGGCGCTTCGGTTACTTTAGATGCTCTAGAAGTTGGTGCGGTAGAGTGTATTCATAAACCAGAAGGTAATGCAATTACAGCAATGGATGCTTATGCCATTGAAATTATTTCTAAAGTAAAAACGGCCAGCAAAGCGAATGTGAAAGCTTACCATCCTGATGTAATAAATCCTGAGCCAAAATTGGTAACAAACTCGCTTTCATCAACTCGTTCCTTGTTTGAGTCGAATAATCTAATAGCGATAGGTGCGTCTACCGGTGGTACTGAAGCATTAAAACAATTATTGGCACCTTTCCCAAAGACTTCTCCACCGATTGTTATTACGCAGCATATTCCTGCAGCATTTTCAAAATCATTCTCAGATCGACTCAATGCAATTTGTAAAGTTACCGTTCATCAGGCAGAACAAGGACAAGAGGTTATGTCGGGGAATATTTACATCGCACCGGGAGACAAGCACCTTACTGTGAAGAAAATAGATGGTAAATTAACTTGTCACTTGGACGATGGCCCACCAGTTAATTGTCATAAGCCTTCTGTCGATAAACTATTTGAGTCGGTCTTGACAGCAGTGGGTTCAAAGTCGCTGGGGATTATGCTAACGGGTATGGGGGATGACGGTGCACGCGAGATGAAGCAGTTACATGATGCTGGAGCGTATACGATTGCTCAGGATGAAGAGTCCAGCGTTGTTTGGGGGATGCCAGGCCAAGCTGTAAAAAGAGGTGCGGTAGACAAAGTACTTCCGCTGTCTCAAATTGCAGAAGCCGCGTTGGGTAGGATAGCAATGCAATAGTGTCAATATCGTTAAGGGCACCTCTATTTAGAGACGCCCTTTATAAATTAAAATAAAAATCTCAGCTGGAGAGTGGCGGCTGAACTGAAATGCTACTTAAAAATTGGACATAATAATACCAAGAGGAAAATATTAATGAATATACTTATTGTCGATGATAGCCGCGCTATGCGCATGATTGTAAAAAAGACCCTTCGTGATGCTGGTTATGAAGATCATGATTACGCTGAAGCAGAAGATGGATTAAAGGCGTTGGAAAGCGTTCGTGAAGATAAGCCAGATTTAATTCTATGCGACTGGAATATGCCAAACATGAATGGCCCTGAATTTTTAGAGGCTTTAAATGTAGAAGGACTTAAAGTTCCTTTTGGTTTCGTTACTACGGAAGCTACCAGTGAAATGCGGTCTCGGGCTATAGATGCAGGTGCAAATTTTTTGATAGCTAAGCCTTTTACAGCGGATTCTTTTTCAGCTGAGCTTGATAAATATATTGTTTAGGCCTTTTTTAAAAAAATAAGAAACTTTTATAAGGAGTAGTTAAGTATGTCCACTAATTATATTTTGCCAAAGTCGAAAGATTTATTAAATTCTTTTGGTATGCTTTATGGTAATAATTTAGATGTCACAGAATCGAGTGCCAAGCCATTGTCTGAGAATAAAGTTTATGGATTGTTTGTAGACCCTGAAGGAAAACCTGTTGCAGCAACAATGTGTGATGCACCATTTGCTGCATTTGCAGGTTCTGCGTTAATGATGCTTCCCCCTGGTGGGGCTGAAGATGCCGCTGAATCAGGTGATTTAACTCCTGCGATGGAAGAGAATGTTCATGAGCTGATTAACATCTGCTCTAGAATGTTTATGGGTGATAACACACCGCATCTAAAGCTTGAGAAAATGTACACTGATGAATCACAGCTGCCAGAAGATGCTCGTGCAATGATCGACACAGCGCCTGAGAGCAATGGCTTTGGAATTGATTTCCCCCGTTACGGTAGTGGTAACATCTCTTTTGTTACCACCTAACTATTGGCTGGAAAGTTGATTAGTTTAAAAGGGCGCGCAAGCGCCCTTTTTTGTGCGTAACACC
>CAZUAW010000003.1:21971-28258 GCA_964618535.1 uncultured Thiotrichales bacterium | reverse complement strand
GCAAAATTACAACTATGTTATTAAGTAAGAACGGAATAAAGGTCGCGCGACGAACTGTCGCCAAGTACAGGGAAGCCATGCAAATACCGCCCTCTAACGAAAGGAAACGAATTGCCTAAATTTTTGGTAATCAACCTGAAATCTATTTTGTTGGTTCAATACCGATACACTCCCCTGCAACCTATCGTTTCTCCTCTCAGCCAAAGTTCTTATTCTGTTTTAAATTCACTTCCGTCCAGCGACTGGGCGATTCTACTAATCCGTCATTATTTGGCCCCATTTCTGTGGTTAAAGCGGATTAGCTTCTCATCCTTCCTGCTATTTAAGCGCTGTGATATTACGGGCTTAATTGGGAGGGTTTTTAATCCATTGAAACGGAGATCTATTATGCAGTTAACCTTGACCGGACATCATGTTGAAGTCACTGATTCACTAAAAGCCTATGTAAAGGAGAAGTTTTCACGCCTGGATCGACACTTTGATCAGGTATTGGATAGCCACGTCATTCTGACCGTGGAAAGGCTTCGCCAAAAAGCTGAGGCATCCATCCACGTGAGTGGCAGTACGATTTTTGCTGACGCTGTTAGCGAAGACATGTACGCTTCAATTGATGCAATGGTCGACAAACTGGATCGGCAAGTGGTAAAACACAAAGAGAAGATGACCAATCATCATCGTAATCACAATGAAGGCTCTCACCGACATCAGGCAGCTATGCTGGATGAGACAACAACACTAAGTTAATGAATCTCGCAACGCTAACCTCCCCTGAAGCTATTATTTGTACCGAAGAAATTTCGAGCAAAAAGCGCGCGGTGGAAAAACTCGCGGGTTTATTGGCTGATGTGAATCCTCAGCTCAATCATGATCAAATATTTGATGCGTTGATGGAGCGGGAGCGATTAGGCACAACCGCTTTGGGGAAGGGCGTTGCGATCCCACACTGCCGACTGGCAGACATGGAACAAGCGAGCATTGCTTTGGTGAAAATCGACACCGGAATTAATTACGACGCCCCCGATGGATTGCCGGTAGATATTTTATTTGCGCTGGTGGTGCCAGAAGAATCTACAGAAGAACACTTGGAGATTTTAGCGACGCTTGCGGAATTGCTGAGTGATAGCCAGTTTCTCGCGCGTCTTAGAGATCAACATGAGGCCGCATCGTTGTATCAGTATCTTAGTGATACCGCAGAGCGTTTTGCCCAGCAAGAGCATGCTGCGGCAACGCCTGTAATATCAGCTCAACAGGCGAGCTAAGGGACGACACTGACTACGCCCCTGACTTGCACACGTTTAACTCTATGAGCACCCAGCTCGCTATTTCCGAACTTTACGAGCAGCTTAAACACAGGCTCGATATCCAATGGTTGGCAGGACGTAATGCTGGAGACAGCTATTTAGATGATGCGCGTTCTGGCGATATTGGCCTGGTAGGCCACCTCAATTTAATTCACGCTAACCAGATTCAGCTAATCGGTTATCGTGAAGCGCAATATCTGAAACAACTCAGTGCAGACGCCAGAAAAAAGAAAATCGAACATCTGTTTTTGGGACAAGTCGCGATTCTAGTGCTCGCCGAACATGTGGAACCCTTTGAACAATTGGAGCAGCGGTGTGATGAAGCTCAGGTTGCACTGTTTCGTTCGTCTCTAAAAACCTATGAATTACTCTCTGAAATACAATTTTTTCTCGCTCAGGAGCTGGCGGAGCAGGTAGTATTACACGGAGTATTCTTGGAGGTTGCAGGGATCGGTTTACTACTGACCGGAGAATCGGCTATCGGCAAAAGCGAACTGGCGCTGGAGCTGGTGACGCGTGGAAATCGGTTGATTGCTGATGATGCGCCAATATTTTCCAGAATATCTCCAACGACATTGTCGGGAGAATCTCCAGAGTTATTGCAGGATTTTCTGGAAGTTCGAGGCTTGGGTATCTTAAATATCAGGGCGATGTTTGGTGATGCGAGTATCAAGCAGAGAAAATATTTACGCATGGTAGTCAATTTGGTACCCATGTCGGATGCGCATTTTAATGAAGGTAATCGACTCGAAGGGCTAAGTAATGAGAAAGAAATACTGGGAATTAAAGTGCCGGAAATAACAATTCCTGTTGCGCCTGGGCGAGATTTAGCTATTTTGGTTGAAGCTGCTGCGAGAAATCAAATTTTGAAAACTAACGGGTATTCTGCTGCGGATGATTTCAGGGTGCGATTAAATAATCAGATTCAAAGCCAGACAAAAGAATGAATATTTTCATCGTCAGCGGGCTTTCAGGCTCCGGTAAATCTATTGCACTGAATGTGCTTGAAGACGAAGGATACTACTGCATCGACAATTTGCCGGTGGGGCTGTTACTCACCGTTTTACGAAACCTTACCAAAGAGTTACATCATCAAGATGTCGCTGTTGGCATCGACGCACGTTCGGGTTCTGATGAACTCAATGATTTTGAAAATATCATTTTAGAATTACGTGCTGCTGGACATCACCTCACCGTACTGTTTTTACAGGCACGAGAAACGGTCCTGATCAAACGCTATGGAGAAACCCGCCGCAAGCATCCGCTAACGCATGAGGGTTTACCTTTAATTGAGGCGATACAAAAAGAAAAGCAGCTGCTTTCTAAAGTTGCTGGCTTGGCAGATTTACAGATCGACACCTCGCAGTATTCAGTCCATGACCTAAGCTTGGTTGTTCGCGAAAGGGTTCATCCCAATGACAGCGGCGAGCATAAGCTTTCCGTGTTAATCCAGTCGTTTGGTTTTAAGCACGGTCTTCCTTTGGATTCGGACTACGTTTTTGACTTGCGCTGTTTACCCAACCCTCATTGGGATGCAAAGCTCAGACCCTACAGCGGACTAGATCAGCCAGTAGCTGATTTTCTAGCTGAGCGTGAAGAAGTGGATGAAATGTATCAGGATATCAGTCGCTTTCTGACAATCTGGATGCCGCGCCTTGCAGCGAGTAATCGTAGCTATGTAACCATTTCCCTTGGCTGTACCGGTGGCCGGCATCGGTCGGTTTACTTGGCTGATAAGCTGGGTGCAAAACTAAAAGACCAGCTGGGTGATGCAGTCAAAACTCGGCACCGGGATTTATAAGGGCTTTAGCGATGACGGTTGGAGTACTCATTATTACGCATCAGGATCTTGGCGATTCGATGCTGAGAACAGCCCGCAAGACCATTAACTATTGCCCGCTAAAGGTTGAAACTTTACCGATAGATTCAGACTGTATTCCTGAGGATATGGATGCTGTCGCCAGGGTAGTGTGCGAACGTTTGGATGATGGCGGCGGTATCCTGGTTCTGACGGACTTGTTTGGATCTACGCCCAGTAATATCTCCGTCAGGCTACTGTCGCGTGACAATGTTGAAGTGATTTCTGGAATAAATTTATCCATGTTAATCCGCGTAATGAATTATCCAGACTTATCCTTGCCAGATTTGATTACCAAAGCGTTAACGGGTGGTCATGACGGTATCAATTTGTGTGAAAAACCTTGATGAAGCCATGATTAAATCGAAAGTAAATATAGTAAATAAGTTGGGTTTGCACGCCCGAGCCGCTGCCAAGTTTGTTGCAACTGCCTCGAAGTACAGCTGTGAAATTAATGTGCAAAAGGATGCCCGAAGAGTCAATGGGAAAAGTATCATGGGGGTTATGATGCTGGCTGCATCATTGGGAAGTGAGCTGACCCTGCACATTGATGGTGAAGATGAGCGCGATGCAGCTACCGCATTGGAAGCGCTCGTTGCAGACAAATTTGGTGAAGAAGAATAAACCTCGCTATTTCGCTCAGTGATATCAGGTATACTCGCGCCCGGAGTTGGCCAGGCAATCGCGCTTCGTAAGAGGCGAGGAAAGTCCGGGCTCCATAGGGTAGAACGCCAGGTAACGCCTGGGCGGTGAGAGCCGACGGAAAGTGCAACAGAAAATACACCGCCGATGGCTTTGGCTTGCCAAAGCACAGGTAAGGTTGAAAGGGTGCGGTAAGAGCGCACCGCGTGACTGGTAACAGTTCACGGCTGGTAAACCCCGTTCGGAGCAAGACCAAATAGGGATGCATTATGCGTGACCCGCGCTGCATCCGGGTAGGTTGCTTGAGGGGCTTGGTGACAAGCTTCCCAGATGAATGATTGTCCTCGACAGAACCCGGCTTATCGGCCAACTCCACCTTTATTCTGTCGGTTTATACTTTTCGCTCCTCAAGACCCAATGCCCACTGCATAGCGTGTCGTTGCAGTTCATTGCCGGAATTGAGCTGCAATTTATTCTTGATTTTCTCTCGATGCGTTTCGATGGTTTTGACGCTTAAAAATAGACGTTTTGCAATCTCGGAAGTCCCAACTCCTTCGCCAATAAATTCGTAAACTTCGAGCTCCCTGGCGGTAAGTAGTTCAGCGCCGGGAATGGATTGGCAGCCGTTGGTTTTAGGAAGAAGGAGGCTGGCTTCAAAATAAGTTCCGCCCTTGCGAATCGTGCGGATAGCTTCCAGTAAATCTGCAACTTCAGCTTGTTTACCGACAAATCCCGCAGCACCTGCTTCCGCAGAGCGTCGTGCAGCAAGAGAGTCTCGTTGAGCAGAGAACACCAGATATCGCGTTGTGGGTACCTGATCTTCTGCGCGGTTAAGTAAATCCTTAATCAGCGCCAGTCCGTTACCGTCTTCCAGCATCACATCAATGATCGCAATATCAGGATGATGCGTTCCAATCAATGCGCGAGCCTCAGTAACACTGCCCGTTTCCGCGCAGATTTCGATATCTGCTTGGGGAGTAAGAAGTTCGCGCAGAAAACTACGAATAATTGGGTGGTCATCGACGATGACAATTCGTGTCCTCGTTCCGATATTCATAGCCATTTGCTGCGTTTTATAATTTTAGGTAGCAGTTTCATGGATGCAATGTAACCAGCGAACGCTGATCTGTCGATAAAAGTTACAAATTATGAAGCTGCATCAGGGGTATCCCGATGTGTCCTAATATCTTTGCTCTTAGACTGGCGTCGTCATTCGCTCTGAGTAATCTCAGCGACCCAGGGATGGCTCAGGGATGGTAGGACAAATGCACTTCGAAGAAGGCCAGGGATGGCGCTGGAGTTTATTCTCAGGAATTCACCCTACATTTCGGTGATGTACTAGAATAGCGACGCATTGTAGGGCTAAACGGAGAATTCTTTGCGCTCATCATTCTTTTTTAGACACTTTTTTATTTGTCTGATAATTCTAATATCTCAGCCATCTGCGGTGCTTGCCGCCGAAGATCTACTCTCAATGGATCTTGAAAGTCTGATGGCGCTGGAAATGACAACCGCCAGCCGAAAATTACAACCTTTATCACGCACTCCAACCGCTGCACATGTGATCACCCGCGAGGAAATTCGCCGCTCTGGCAGCCGCAGTGTGCCGGAAGCTTTGCGGCTTGCGCCCGGTGTTGATGTGGCGCAAATCAGCCCAAGCCAATGGTCTGTTTCGATACGCGGATTTGGCGGTCGTTACGCCAATAAACTACTGGTTTTAATTGATGGTCGAAGTATCTACACGCCGACGTTTAACGGCGTCTATTGGGAGCAAATTGACCTGCCAATGGATGAGATCGAGAGAATCGAAGTCGTCCGTGGCCCAGGTGCGACGCTGTGGGGAGAAAACGCAGTCAATGGCGTGATCAATATCATTACTCGTCATACGAGTGACGTCGGTGGCAGGGTTGATGTACGTACTGGCAATTTAGATAATAGTATTGATTTGCGCTGGGGAGATAAAGCGACAGAAAATCTGGGATATCGAGTTTGGCTAAAGCACGATGAGGCGGAGAGTTTCGATGCTTTTTCTGGTTCTCCGGTGCTGGATTTCAGTCAGTTTGACAGTGATTATTCGCGTACAAGTGCGGGTTTTCGTATGGACTTGGAAGGCCGCTCGGGAGATCAATTTACACTACAGAGTGGTGTCTTAGATCTTGATCAGGGGCAGGGCACAGTTTTTCCTGTGGGAACGAACACGGCAGGGTTTGAGGATATTGCTGATCGCGCTGACGTAGCGTCCTGGAATCTTCGGGCAAACTGGACTCGCTCATTATCTGTGAGTTCAGAAATAGCCTTGCAGCTATCCCTGGACAAATACGATCGCAAAAGCTTTGCTTTTTCAGACCAGCGCCGTATCAGTGATTTAGATTTCCAACACAGTCTTGAGGCGGGAAAATCACATGCACTGATTTGGGGGTTAGGGTGGAGTGAGTCCAGTGACAGGCTTGGCTCCCAAAGCGGAGGTTTGCTGGAAACGGTGCCTG
>CAZUAW010000003.1:0-21871 GCA_964618535.1 uncultured Thiotrichales bacterium | reverse complement strand
TGATTGGACTCTGTGGGCATCTGGTGCCAGCGCTGCACGGGTTCCCTCCCGAACTGAACGGGACTCAATTTTGACCATCGGTTCTCTGCGACCGAATACTGAACTTAATCCAGCGCCTCTAGTGAGTGTCACTAATACGGTAGGACAAACTGGATTTGACAGAGAACGTATGACCGCCTGGGAAATTGGCGTGCGCAATCAAATCACCAAAAAACTATCGTTTGATCTGGCGCTCTATTATCACGATTACGACGAGTTGCGGGAAGGAGAGCAGCAATTACCAAAACTTGAAAATAGTCAGATCGTTGTTGATTTCTTGGTGCGAAATACAGCATCTGGATCCGTTTCAGGTGCAGAATTCTACCTTGACTGGACACCGAAGGATGATTGGCGTGTCCAGCTTGCTCTAAACCATTTGAGCTTCAATCTTAAGCCTCAAGAGCAACCCAACCTATTCCAAAATCTCAATTTGCCTGCGCTACATTCAGGGTTTAGTCCCAGCTATCAAGCATCGCTGCGGATCGGTTGGACACCTCAGCCTGACCTCGATCTGGATGTTTGGATTCGTGCGGTGGATAGTCTGCCCATCGACCTGATTCAATTTGAGCAGGCAGATTCATCGGTGCCCGCGTACCAGACACTGGATGCGCGAATTGCCTGGCGACCTAGCCCATCTTTAGAGATTTCGCTGACGGGTAAAAATCTTCTCGAAGAAGAGCACCTAGAATTTTTAGCTGAATTCTGGTCATCACCTCGTCTTGTGTCCCGCTCACTTTTGGCTACTGCTACCTATCAATTCTGATAGCCGATGTCTCACCAGCAAACAATGAAATTTGTAAAGCGTCGGAGCAAAGCCCGTATTCGCTGGCTTAGCCTGCGAGTAATAGTTACGGTGTTCTTACTACTAGGGCCGTGCCTGAACAGTGTTGCTTCTGCGCCGGTAGACAATGTACAGCTGAAAGCGGCCTATATTCATAATTTTATTAAGTTTATTCACTGGCCAGGTGAGCCTTTCCGGTTGAAGCAAGAAATCACAGTCTGCACGGCTGGAGATGTTAGCCTGTTTCGGGCATTGAGAAAAATCCCTCAAGAATCTGTCCGATTGGTCGATTTTCCTGGAAACATTGATGGCTGCGATGTGCTGTATCTGGCAGAGCTGGAAATGGCAAAGCGTACCCGCTTACTATCAGTGCTGAGCCAGTCTTCTGTGCTAACCATTAGTGATATTCCAGAATTCATCAATGCGGGTGGGATGATAGGGCTACAGCAAATAGATGGCAGGTTGCGATTTGAAATAAATCTCGATGCGACCCGCAAGGCAGGTTTGTCCGTTGAGGCGCGTCTGCTAAAACTGGCAGCAAATGTACTGAACCAAAGTGATAAAAATTGATGCGGCAATTCTTCGGTAATCTGTCCATCAACTCCAAGCTGACGGGTATGTTGATATCGTCGATGTTGTTGGTGCTATTGCTCACAAGTGGTGCATTTGTTTTTAGTCAACTAATACATTCCAATCAGAAAGCCAGTGAGCACCTAGCGCCTCTGGCCGCCGTGCTTGGCAATCAAGCGACTGCGGCACTGATCTTTTCAGATGCTGAATCAGCGCAGCGAGATTTGCAGTCATTGTCATCCCAGTCCAGTGTTTTAGCGGCCTATATTTACAATTTAGAGCATCAAATATTCGCAGCATATCCAGCGCTGTCCACCCAGCCCGTTGCGCAAATTGAAATCAATTCACAGATTGCTTTATCCAGGTTTGACGAAAAACCAGTGACAGGCAGCTTAAACCGTGTTGATGGTAATGCTCATTTTATTCAGGCATTAACCCTCGGGGGTGAAACCGTTGGATATATCCAACTAGTAGATAATCTTTCGCAAAGTCGCCAGGCTATTCGAGAACTACTTAATATCAGTTTGATTATCGTCTTGGTCGCAGGGCTTACGGCTTTATTACTGGCGCTGGTGCTACCACGGTTTGTTTCCAGACCGTTGCGTCGTCTCAATGCGGTTACCAAGCTGGTGACTCAACAAGGGGATCATAGCTTGCGTGCGACAAAGGAATCTAACGATGAAATTGGCGAACTGGTCGATGGTTTTAATGCAATGCTCAGTGAAGTTCAGCAACGAGATAAGTCATTGCAGGCGCATAGTGAAAATCTGGAATCCCAAGTGCAGCAACGTACCGCTGAAATGCGCAAGGCGATGCATATTGCTCGTACAGCAAATGAAGCTAAGTCCCATTTTTTAGCGAATTTCAGTCATGACATCCGCACCCCAATGAGCGCGATTATGGGGCTGACGCAATTGTTGGAGCAAACCAATCTCACTCATCAGCAGGCGAAATATGTAGGGCAGCAAAAGAAAGCTGGCAAGTTGCTATTGCAATTAATCAATGAAATTTTAGATTTGGCACGAATAAAGCGAGGACAATTGGAGATAAAACCGTCTTCTTTTTCGTTGCGGGATTTGATCGAACAGTTGACCAGTACGATTCAGCCACTGGTTGATCAGAAGCAATTAAAACTAAAGGTAACGCTAGCGGGCGATATTCCTGCGCAGTTAAGCGGCGATGCAATCCGGTTTTCTCAAGTGTTGCTGAATTTACTTGCGAATGCTGTGAAATTTACTGCGACTGGGGAAGTCGTGCTGGAGATCACTGGGCAAAAATCTGCAGAGCAATATCTGATATCTGTGGTAGTGACCGATACAGGGCAGGGAATTGCTCGCGAAAACCTGATGAGTATTTTCAGACCTTTTGTGCATCTCCATGCCCAGCCACAGGTTGAAAACCAAGATCAGAGTCAGGATGGGAGCAAGCGTACCGGCCTGGGGCTAGGATTGGCAATCAGCCATGATCTTGTCAAGCTGATGGGAGGACGGCTGGCAGTCGAATCAACACCAGGGGAAGGCAGCCGGTTTTATTTTGAGCTGCCGTTTGAGGCTGTGGATGAAGTGCCTAGCGATACTGAGTCAGTTAAGTCCAAGGCGATACCATTTGAAAAATATTCTTTACAGGTGTTATTGGTAGAAGATGATCCGTTGTTGCAAAAAGTACATGGCAAGCTACTTGAATTAATCTGCAGCCACGTTGATATAGTTGGTGATGGGGAGAAGGCATTAGACGCTGTTCAACACCAAACCTATGATCTGGTTTTGATGGATTTACAGTTGCCGGGTATGGATGGGAGGCAGGTCACACAAGCCATTCGATTACTCGATGGATGCCATGATTTGCCTATTATTGCGCTAACCGCTGATGGGTTAAAAGAATCTCAACAGCGTTGCTTGCAGGCTGGAATGAATGCTTGTCTGATTAAGCCTATTACACTGGAGCAGCTCGCGGCGACAATCCGAACCTGGACGCAATCGGAGGATATCCCGGTTTTGAGTCCCAATGAAGATCAGATGACGGGTTTAGTGATGCCATTGCATAAATTGGCCGAGTTCGCGGGGGATGCGGCGGCAAAAAATCTAGGGAAAGAGCTACAAGATAGCTTGCCTGAGTGGCGAGAATCATTGGATAGCGCGATGCTTGCGAGTGACAAGCAGCAAGTGCATCGGGTGGTGCATAGGTTGCTGGGTTCATCGAGTCTTTGGCATCATCCAGAGCTGCTCACGCTACTCAAGAAGATTGATTCGGAGCAATTCTCGCAGCTGGATACGACGTTGAGAAACAGCATGCTGGATCAGTATTTCGCCGATATCCATTTAGCTGTTTCAAAATACATCACTGCGTGATAATTAATCCTCAGGGTTTCCCCTAAACTTCAGTGCTCGCTGAATTTACAATTTCCCATAATTGATTTAATTTACTTTATCTAGTGAATTAACAAATGCTTATAATCTACTGAATTTGCAGGGATTCTGCCCTGTCAATTCAACGCGTGGTCGCTCGAGTTTTTACTCTAAGTCATTGTTTTATAGAAAAAAACCCTATTTTAAACAGCCCGTTCATTGCTTGACGATAATGTGCTTGAGAACTATAGTGGTACATAGTGGTGTAATAGTGGAAAAATTGGGGAATTAATGGAATTTCTTAGTTTGGAAGCTACTTTATTCAGGCTTCATTATATAGCGCTCTCCTGAGTCTCTAGCAACTATATATTGTGGTTTGAGTTGATGTTTGGGTGTTTGGCTCAAATGTAAGCGATGGTATAGGCAGTATGTTTCAAGGGGTCACACATCTAACGTTGGACGACAAAGGTCGATTTGCGATGCCGTCTCGGTTTCGTGATGAAATCCTTGCGTCTTGCGATGGGCTGTTGACGCTAACTGTAGACCCAGATCAGTGCATGTTGATTTATCCGCGCCCGGTTTGGGAGCCGATTCGTGAGCATCTAATGAGTGCGACGAATATGGACCCTTATGTTCGCAGGCTTCAACGCACGGTCGGAGGTTATGCAGAAGATTGTGATATGAGCCGTCAGGGGAGAATTTCAATCCCCCCTTCAATTCGCAAGCAGGTGGGGTTGGATCGTGAGGTCACAATGGTGGGGCAGGGTAAGAAATTTGAAATGTGGGACACCAATCTCTGGGATAAAAAATGTGATGAATGGGCCAAAGAGGATGCATTTAGCGGTACGGGAGGAGAGGCGCTAGCGGCCTTCTCGTTGTGAGTGTCTGAATCGAGCAGTGAGTTGGTTCATTTGCCAGTGCTTTACGAGGAGGCTTTGGCGGCGCTGAATTTGTATCCAAATGGTCGCTATCTCGATGCTACTTTTGGCCGAGGTGGGCATAGTGCAGGAATTTTGAGTGAGCTTGGTAACGATGGTCGTTTGTTGGCGCTGGATAAAGATCCAGAGGCAATAAAGGAAGCAGGTAAATTTGCATCAGATGGTCGGTTTCAGATTTGTCAGGCAAGTTTTGCAGAGATTGATGAGGTGCTGAAAAACGAGGGTTCGGACGGTTCGACGTTCGACGGAGTTTTGATGGATCTTGGTGTTTCGTCACCGCAGCTGGATGATGCAAAGCGAGGTTTTAGTTTTAGGTTGGATGGTCCTTTGGATATGCGAATGGATTCGAGTGCTGGTGAAACAGCAGCAGAGTGGCTGGCAAATGTTTCTGAGCAAGAGTTAAAGCGAGTTTTAAAGGAGTACGGAGAAGAGCGTTTTTCTGGTCGCGTCGCAAGAGCGATTATGGAGGCTGTAAGAGAAGGTGGAATAGGATCGACATCCGAGTTAGCGAAGATTATACGTGCGGTAATTCCGGTTAGAGAAATCGGTAAAGATTCTGCGACACGTAGTTTTCAAGCCATCAGGATTGCGGTTAATCATGAGTTGGAAGATTTAGAGCAAGGACTGGATCGAATAGTTAAGGTGCTCAATAGCACAGGTCGTTTGGTAGTGATTACGTTTCATTCGTTGGAAGATCGTATCGTAAAGCGCGCTTTTAAGCGTCTTTCTTCACCGCCCCCGCTACCCCGTAAATTACCTGTTGCTGATGCCGCTGTGCAGCCAGATTTCAAAATTATTGGTAAACCCGTGCGCGCTTCTGAGCGTGAATTGCAGCGCAATCCCCGCGCCCGCAGTGCGACTATGCGAGTGCTGGAGAAAGTCGCGTGAATATGCGTTTGATCAGCGTTTTGGTGCTTGGTGTTGCGGTTATGCTGACAGCTTTTGGCGTTGTCGTGAGTAAGCATGAGACTCGCCAGCAGTACAAAGAGCTCGTGTCATTAGAGAATGCTCGCGATGATATGCAAATTGAATGGGGTAAATTACAGTTGGAGCAGAGCTCCTGGGCGACCCATGGCCGAGTCGAAACGCAAGCACGCGAACGTCTGAAAATGAGCATCCCGGATATTGGGGATGCAGTGATGATCACGCCATGAAGAGATTGCCATGAGGAGATCGAAACGTAGCAGGGTAAAGCCCGTCGAAGTCTACGCATCACGACGTGTGGTTGTACTCGGATTGTTTCTTGTTGGCATGATGCTGCTGGCGGCGCGAGCTGTAGAGCTACAAGTTTTTAAGCACGATTTGCTGCTAGGCGAGGGCAATGCCAGGCAGACGCGGGTGATCGAGATTCCCGCACATCGAGGCGTGATTTCTGATCGCAATGGTGAGTCATTAGCTGTATCAACCCCCGTCGATTCGATCTGGATTAATCCTAAACGGTTGGATGCACATTCTGCTGAGGTCAAGTTGATGACCAAGATGATGGGGCTAAAAAAAGCCGCTGTTACCGATATTGCGCAATCGCGCCCAAGCAAAAGTTTTGCCTATGTGAAGCGATATCTTCCTCCTGAGAAAGCCAAAAGAATTATGGCGCTGAAGATTAAGGGTGTTGGAGTGGAGCGGGAGTATCGACGTTATTATCCAATGGGTGAGGCGTTCGGCCATGTGCTGGGTTTTACCAATTTTGAAGATATCGGTCAGGAAGGTATCGAGCTCGCCTATGAGGATTGGCTCAGGGGTGTGCCCGGCGCGAAGCGGGTTAAGCGCGAAGGCGGTGGTGGCGTTATCGATGTGATTGAGCGCATTCGTTCTGAGCGCCCTGGTCACGAGTTGCGTTTGAGTATTGACGCTAGAATTCAGTATCTAGCCTATCGGGAGTTAAAAGCAGCGGTAGCTGCCAACAATGCTGAGTCAGGTTCTGTGGTGGTGCTCAATCCCAATACAGGTGAAGTATTGGCGATGGTGAATCAACCATTTTTTAATCCCAATGACCGAAGCAAAATGAAAGGTGGTGATTACCGCAACCGTGCCGTGAAGGATTTATTCGAGCCTGGCTCCACTTCCAAACCTTTCACAATAGCAGCGGCACTCGAAAGTGGAGAATTTACACCTTCCAGCATTATTGATACCTCGCCCGGTCATTATCGCGTTAGCGGTTATCCGATTAAGGATATTCGTAATCATGGCAAGATTGATCTGGGTGAAATTATTGCGCACTCCAGTAATGTGGGTGTGAGCAAAGTCGCAATGAAAGTGCCCAAAGAATCGCTGTGGAACACGTATAGGCAGGTAGGTTTCGGGCAGACCACAGGCAGTGGTTTCCCAGGGGAAGTCCGTGGTGTGTTTCGGGATTATACGCAGTGGTATCCGCTGGATCAGGCAACACTGTCGTTTGGGTATGGGTATTCGGTGACGCCGTTGCAGCTTGCTCGTGCGTATTCGGTCATCGCTGCTGATGGCGTTTTACATCAAATTTCGTTCCTCGCTGATCCCGATAATTCTGAATCTAAGCAAGTGATGAGCGCGCAAACGGCGAAGACTGTCAGAAACATGATGAAAAAGGTTGTTCAGCCACAAGGAACGGGTTACCGAGCAGCGGTTGAAGGCTACCAAGTTGCAGGAAAAACCGGCACGGTTAAAAAGGCTGTCGGTGGTGGGTATTCTGATAATCGCTACGTAGCGATTTTTGCCGGCATGGCACCTGCATCGTCTCCCGGTTTGGTTACCGTGGTTGTGATTAATGAGCCTAGCGCAGGCAAGTACTACGGTGGTCAAGTGGCTGCGCCAGTTTTTTCCAGAATCATGGCGGGAGCACTGCGACAGCTGAATATCCCCCCTGATGACTTGCAGTCCCGCGACAAAAAGCTGGTTGCCTCTGCCAACGATGGCGGTGCTGGATGAACTCTCCCCAAGTCAATCTCCATCGTTTTAAGCTTGGGTCGCTAATGGCTGGTTTTGCAGAGCCATTTGCGCAAGGCTCCGAGGCAGCAGATATTGATATCCATGACATCACGCTGGATAGTCGGCAGGTGAAGTCTGGGAGCCTTTTTTTTGCGGCTAAAGGGATTCATCAGCATGGTTTAGATTATGCGCAAGATGCCATCGACAATGGCGCGGTGGCGATTGCCTGGGAGCCAGATGGTCGTGAGCCAAGTACTTATTCTGTGCCGCTACTAGCAGTTGATAATTTGGCTAAAAATGCCGGCTTGATAGCCAATCGTTTTTTTGGAACGCCCTCGGACTCCGTGAGTGTGGTCGGTATTACGGGCACTAATGGAAAAACCTCAGTGGCTCATTTTATTGCGCAGGTTGTGGATCACTCTGATGGGCGTTGTGGTTTGATTGGTACGTTAGGTAACGGTTTTCCAGGCGAGTTACAGTCTAGCGGTTATACCACGCCAGATGCTGTGGAAGTGCATCGTTTGATGGGCAGTTTTGTCGATCGGCAGGCAAATTCTGTGGTGATGGAAGTGTCCTCGCACGCGCTTGATCAGGGGCGTGTTACCGCGGTCAATTTTGATACCGCCGTGTTCACCAATCTGACGCAGGATCACCTTGATTACCACGGTGATATGGCGACCTACTCAGAAGCCAAAGAGCGGTTATTTCATTGGCCTGGTTTGCAGCATGCGGTGATCAATGCGGATGATTCTCTGGGTGTAAAATTAATTGAGGAAATTGGCGGCCGTGTGGATACCGTTGCTTATTCAGTGAATGGTCCGGTCGCGAGCGTTGAGAATTTATTGGCGACGGATATTGTTGCTGATAACAAGGGTCTTAAATTTACTGTTTCTGGCTTTGGTCAGAACGTTGCAGTGTCCTCCAAACTCACAGGCGCATTTAACGTACAAAATTTGTTGGCTGCCATGGGTGTGCTGCTGATCAATGGTGGGTCGCTTGCTGACGCGGCGCGAGCAATCGAGACGTTGGATGCTGTTCCAGGCCGAATGCAGCGAATTGATTCGGAGGCAGATGAGCCGCTCATCATCATTGATTTCGCACACACACCGGATGCTTTGGAAAAGGTGCTGATATCTCTTCGTATGCACATCGAGGGAAAGCTGATTTGCGTATTTGGTTGTGGTGGTGATCGAGACTGGCGCAAGCGGCCATTCATGGGTGAGATTGTCGAGCGATATGCGGATATGCATATTATTACCAATGACAATCCTCGGAGTGAAGACCCGCAAGAAATTGTTCAGCAGATTCGAGCAGGTTTAAAAACGCCACGTAGAATGCCGGTGATTCTGGACCGCGAAGAAGCGATTCGTGCCGCTCTGGATGTGGCAACGAAAGGCGATTGCGTCTTGATTGCAGGCAAAGGGCATGAAGATTATCAATTAATTGGTGATCAGCGCTTATCCTTTAGTGATCAAAAAGTAGTTGAACAGCTACTCAGAGAACAGCGAGGTCAGGCATGAGCTGGCTGACTTTAAAACGTGCAGCAAAAATGCTGGATAGCCAGTTAATTGGCGATGATGCTGGCTTTGAGCGTGTCTCAATTGACACCCGAAATGATAGTGAGAACACACTGTTCTTCTCGCTCAAAGGGCCCAATTTTGACGCCCATGAAATTCTCGATGATGAGCCAAATTTATCCTTCTCTGGGGTTGTGGTTTCACGCGCTGTCAAGCACAGCGCACCAACAATTCTGGTGGAAGATACCCGTCAGGCGCTAGGTCAATTCGCCTCAGAATGGCGGTCTGAATATACCGGCAAAATGATCGGTCTTACGGGGAGTAACGGTAAGACGACAGTGAAGCAAATGTTGGCTGAGATTTTTTCTCAGGTTGGTGACACCTTATCAACCGCAGGAAACCTAAATAACGACATTGGTGTGCCACTGACGCTTCTAAATTTGCGCAAAAAGCATCGCTTTGCTGTCGTTGAGATGGGCGCAAACCATGCGGGTGAGATAGCCTATCTAACCCAGCTAGTGCGTCCGGAAATAGCGCTGATTACCAATGCCGGTCCGGCGCATCTGGAAGGTTTTGGTAGCGTTGCTGGAGTTGCAAAAGCTAAAGCTGAAATTTTTGATGGGTTAGTTGCGGACGGTATCGCAGTCATCAACGCGGATGATCGCTACGCAGATGACTGGTTAACGCAAAATCAGGCGCGTACCTGCATTACTTTCGGAGTGACTCAAGGCGCAGACGTTCAAGTTATCAATCAACAACCCTTGCGCTTGCTGATTGATCAAGAGACCTATGAAGTACCGCTAAAATTGATTGGTCAGCACAATGCACTAAATGCTGCTGCTGCTGCCGCAGTCGCGATTGCCGCTCAAATTTCTGTTGCCGATATTGTCGCTGGGCTATCTAAGGTCACAGCAGTTAAGGGGCGTCTTGAGCTGAAGCGTGGGCCCGCTGGATCAGCTTTAATTGATGATACCTACAACGCCAATCCTGGTAGCGTGGATGCGGCAATTATTGTGTTATCTAAGATGTCCGGTAGTCGGTATCTTGTATTGGGTGATTTGGCTGAACTTGGCGCAGCTGCCAATGATGCGCATGCGCAAATTGGCCTGGCCGCAAAAGATTCAGGCATTGACGGATTCTACTCACTCGGTGCGCAGGCTAAGGTCAGTAGCGATGCATTTGGCGATGCGGGTTATCACTTTGACGATTTTAATGCACTGGTGGCTGAGCTAACGCCGCGCCTTGATGCGCAATCAACCGTATTGGTTAAGGGTTCGCGTTCGGCAGGTATGGAGCGAGTTGTTGCGGCACTTGAGTCGAATTCTGGTGCCACGGAGATGAGCGCATGATCTACGAAATGCTCGATTTTCTGGGTGGATTGCATAGCGGATTCCGTGCGTTCGAATTTATCACGATGCGCGTCATCATGGCGGTGCTGACTGCGTTGATTATTTCTTTTGTCTTTGGCCCTTGGGTGATTCGTCGATTAACACGTCTTAAAATGGGCCAGCCAGTTCGTGAAGATGGGCCGCAAACACATCTGGTGAAAGCAGGTACACCAACGATGGGTGGTGCCTTGATTTTATTGTCAATCGTCTTTGCGACTTTGTTATGGAGCGATCTGCACAATAAATTTGTCTGGCTGGTGCTGTTCACCATGACCGGTTTCGCTATGGTCGGTGGTTGGGACGATTATCTCAAACTGAAATATAAAAATTCCAAAGGGCTTTCAGCCAGACTTCGCTTGTTCATGCAGCTTGTGATTTCGATTGCCGTCGGCGGGGCAATTTATTTGCTGGCTGAAACGCCTGGGGAAACTCAGCTGCTAGCCCCCATTTTTCGAGATGTGGTTTTTCAGTTGGGCTGGTTGTTCATCCCCTGGACAGCTTTTGTGATTGTCGGGTCGGCAAATGCCGTGAATTTAACGGATGGTCTCGATGGTTTGGCAATCCTGCCGACGGTGCTCATTGCTGCGGCTTTTGGCGCGATTGTGTATTTCACGGGCAACATCAAGTTTGCAGATTATCTCTCTATTCCGTACATCGCAGGCACGGGTGAGTTGGCAATTTTTTGTGGTGCTAT
The DNA here is from genome assembly GCA_964618535.1 of uncultured Thiotrichales bacterium. Classification (GTDB taxonomy): domain Bacteria; phylum Pseudomonadota; class Gammaproteobacteria; order UWMA-0217; family UWMA-0217; genus HyVt-560. Next base: position 10,698 of record CAZUAW010000003.1, on the reverse strand, counting down.
TATCGGTGCAGGTTTGGGTTTTCTCTGGTTTAACACCTACCCAGCGCAAGTCTTTATGGGTGATATCGGTGCGCTTGCATTGGGTGCGTCGCTAGGAATTATTGCCATCATTACCCGTCAGGAATTTGTTTTTATGATTATGGGTGGGGTCTTTGTGATGGAGACTGTTTCGGTGATTTTGCAGGTGGCATCCTTCAAGCTCACTGGGCGAAGAATATTTAAAATGGCTCCGATACATCACCATTTTGAACTCAAAGGCTGGCCTGAACCACGAGTGATTGTGCGGTTCTGGATCATCACTGTGATCCTGGTGCTGGTCGGTCTGGCAACGTTGAAGGTGAGGTGATGCAAGCCGCCGCTATGAATATCAGCGCCCAGCAGCCATCTCATAAACCAGATTTAATTCTAGGTATGGGTGTGACTGGGTGTTCGGTTGCTGCCTGGTTATCTGCTCAGAGTACGAGCTTTGATATGGCGGATAGTCGCGTCGATTTTGTGAATCAGGCCGAGCTGATCGAGCTTTATCCAGAAGCTCAGATGATTGCTGGTGAATTAGAGGGTATTAATCCTGCCGAGTATGCGCGTCTTATAGTCAGTCCAGGGGTGCCACCAACGCTGCCGATTATTGAACAGGCTAAACAATTACAAATTCCGGTTATCGGTGATATTGAATTATTTGCAGAAAGCGTGACGATGCCAGTCATTGCAGTGACTGGCTCGAACGGCAAAAGCACCGTTGTCCATTTAGTTTCCAAAATGTGTTCCGACTCAGGTATTGCTGCATCTCTTGGCGGCAACTTTGGTACTCCCGCGCTGGACTTATTAAGTGATCCAGCAACAGAGCGGCATATTCTTGAGCTATCCAGTTTTCAGCTTGAAACCACTTTTTCATTGCAAGCTGACACTGCTGTCGTACTGAATATCTCTGAAGATCATATGGATCGATATGATGATTTGAGCGACTACATAGCTGCTAAAGGTAAAATCTATGAGCAGTGCAAAGTCGCCGTTTTTAATCGTGATGATGCCTACTCCGTCAAACTAGCGGCAGGGTCTGATCAGCAGATTAGCTTTGGTCTGGACCAGCCAGCCGAAGGTCATTTCGGGATCATCCAATATCAACAACAGACCTGGCTGGCAAAAGGAAATACCCCATTACTCCCCTGCAGAGAACTGAAAATATTGGGACGCCACAATCAGGCTAATGCTTTGGCTGCGTTGGCGCTTGCAGAAGCTAGCGGTGTCCCTATTCAAACGGCTATCAATACGTTGCGCAGCTATACGGGTTTAGCGCATCGCACTCAATGGGTTGCTAAGCATCAGGGCGTTACCTGGCTGAATGACTCTAAAGCAACCAATGTGGGTGCCGCCATTGCGGCGTTGAAGGGTCTTGATGGTTCAGGTGTCTTGATTGCTGGAGGGCAAGGGAAAGCCGCAGATTTTTCTTCTCTAAAAACCGTTGTTGAAGCCAAGGTCAAAGCTGTCGTTTTGATGGGTGAAGATGCGCAGGTATTGTTCCGAGCTTTGAAAGGTAGTGCAGCGATCAGTTTAGCAACCGACATGCAGGATGCCGTTTCTCAAGCGGCAAAACTCGCATCACCTGGCGACTATATTCTGTTATCTCCAGCTTGCGCGAGCTTTGATCAGTATTCGGGCTACGCAGATCGCGGTGAAACATTTATTCGTTGCGTAGAGATGCTAACAGGGGAGGGCTCTTAATGGTTCAAGCAACTCGTTCGGTCTCTGATGCGTTGGCCGTCCATCTTCAGCAGCGTCTGGATATTGGTTTGTTTGTGGTGGTCGCAATCATGATTGGTCTTGGCCTGATTATGGTGGCGTCTGCATCGATCGGTATGGCGGAAAAAGTCTATGCTGATCCATTTCATTTTGTTGTTCGCCAGCTGATTTATATCTCGATAGGTGTTCTCGCTGCATACCTGGTCTATGAGATTCCATTACGCCTTTGGGAAACGGCCGGCATTGTGCTTTTGGTGATATCGATTGGTTTGTTGGTGCTGGTATTGCTGCCTGGCGTGGGTAAAACAGTCAATGGAGCAACTCGCTGGATCAATTTACCTTTCTTTGATGTTCAAGCCTCTGAAGCAGTGAAGATTTTAATGGTTCTCTATATGGCGGGTTATATCACTCGCCATATGGAGTCATTGCGCGCAACGGTAAGTGGATTTTTGAAGCCACTCGGAATTGTTGGAGTCATTACTGCGTTGTTATTGCTAGAGCCGGATTTTGGTGCGGCAGTGGTGATTTTACTGGTGGTGATGGGAATGCTGTTTTTGTGCGGTGTAAAAATCTACCAATTCCTGCTGACCTTTGCGTTAGCTGCAGGTGCTTTTTCACTGTTAGCGGTGATGTCACCATACAGAATGCTGCGCCTGACTAGCTTTTTAAATCCTTGGAATGATCCTTTTGATAGTGGGTTTCAGCTCACCCAGTCCTTGATTGCTATCGGTAGTGGGTCGTGGTTGGGTGTGGGTTTGGGAAGCAGTGTGCAAAAGCTGTTTTATCTGCCAGAGGCACACAATGATTTTATGTTTGCGATTCTCGCAGAAGAGCTCGGATTGGTGGGCGTGATCGCAGTGTTGTTTTTATATATTTATGCAGTTTGGCGCGCGTTTGCGATTGGTATCACCGCTGAGAAAGTTGGGCATGTGTTTGGTGCTTATGTCGCGTTCGGGGTGGGTCTGTGGATTGGTATCCAGGCATTCGTCAATATGGGCGTCAACATGGGCGTGCTGCCGACTAAAGGATTGACCTTACCGTTTATGAGTGCGGGTGGCAGCTCGTTGATCGCGATGTGTGTCTCGGTTGGGCTATTGCTGCGTGTGCATCGGGAAATTCATGACCTGAAAAATTCTGGTCTACGAATGAAATCGCGAGGTCGAAAATGACGGCTCCAGTGATGATTATGGCAGGTGGTACCGGTGGCCATATTTTCCCTGCATTGGCGGTGGCGGAATCTTTGCAGCGTCGAGATGTGCCGGTAATCTGGCTGGGTTCCCGAGGCGGTATGGAAACACGATTGGTGCCAGCCAAAGGTATTCCTTTGGTTGAACTAACCATTAGTGGATTGCGTGGTAACGGAATTAAGCGATTAGCGGTTGCGCCGTTCAAGTTAGTGTTGGCGCTATCTCAGGCGATCAAGGCGCAGCTCAAGTATAAGCCACAGGCTGTACTTGGTTTGGGTGGGTTTGCTTCGGGTCCGGGCGGACTTGCGGCATGGATTCTGCGCACACCTTTGTATGTGCATGAGCAAAATTCAATTCCAGGTTTGACCAATAAATTGCTGGCGCGCTTAAGTCGTTGCGTGATGCAGGCTTTTCCGCAAAGTTTTGATGCTGCGCGTTTTACGCCGATAACTGTTGGTAACCCAGTGCGCAAGGAATTTTTGAGTTTAGCTGATCCTGTTGAGCGTCTTTCTAGTCGTAAGGGTTCGATTAGAATTCTGATTGTTGGCGGTAGTTTGGGCGCCTTAAAACTCAATCAGGTAGTGCCGGAAACGCTGGCGGGATTAGATGCTGAAATAGAAATCTGGCACCAAACTGGCAAGCAACATTTGCAGAATACCAAAGAGAGTTATGAGCAATTAAATCAGACAGCGAGAGTTGCAGCGTTTATAGAGGACATGAGCAAGGCCTATGGCTGGGCAGATTTGGTGATCGGTCGAGCCGGTGCTTTGACTGTTTCTGAGTTGGCTCAGGTCGGTGTCGCCTCAATTTTGATCCCGTATCCCCATGCTGTTGATGATCATCAAACGGCTAACGCCAATAACCTGGTGAGCAGGGATGCAGCAAGAATGCTGGCAGACTCAGAGTTGAGTGTCGATGCGCTGTCGAAAATCGTAGCGCCGCTAGTAGCTGATCGCCAGAAGTTGATTGCAATGGCTATTGCAGCCACTTCACTGCGCCGCTCGGATGCGGCGGATGTGGTCGCAAAAATTTGTCTGGGTGAATTGGATCCCGCTCAGCTAAGGCAGGAGGCGCAATCATGAAACCGATGAGTGAAGCTGGTCTTGCGTGGCCTATTGCGCGAGTACATTTTGTCGGTATCGGTGGGTCTGGCATGGGGGGGATTGCAGAAGTTCTATTGAATCTTGGCTATAGCGTCAGTGGATCTGATCTTGCGGATAATCCCGTGACACAAAGGCTTGCTAACCTCGGCGCTAAGATTTATCTCGGTCATGAGGGTTCGCAAGTTGACGGTGCCTCTGTGGTAGTGACTTCCAGCGCAGTTTCATCGAGCAACCCTGAAGTTCAAGCAGCGAACGAGCAGCGTATTCCGGTTATCCCACGCGCAGAAATGCTTGCAGAGCTGATGCGTTTTCAGGAAGGCATAGCCGTTGCTGGCACCCATGGTAAAACCACCACGACCAGTCTGATTGCTAGCGTACTCGCCGAGGGTGATCTTGATCCAACGTATATAATCGGTGGCCGTTTGAACAGTTCGGCGAGCCACTCAAAATTAGGTAATGGTCGCTATCTTGTTGCTGAAGCAGATGAAAGTGATGCCTCCTTTTTGTATCTGCAGCCGATGCTTTCTGTCGTTACCAATATTGATGCAGACCATCTTTCTACCTACGAAGGTGACTTCTCGCGCTTAAAAGAAGTCTTTGTCGAATTCCTGCACCACCTACCTTTTTATGGCGTTGCGGTGATGTGTATTGATGATGAAGATGTGCGCGAAATCATGCCGTTAGTCACTCGTACGATGCTCACTTACGGGGAGCGTAATGATGCCGATATTCAGGCGCTCAATATCCGTTATCAAGGTGCTATCAGCCATTTCGATGTGAAGCTGCCAAATCGTGAAAAGCCGTTGGTGATCACACTGAATATGCCAGGCATTCACAATATTCAAAATGCCTTGGCGGCGATTGCAGTTGCAACTCAGCTAGGTTTGCCTGATGCGGTAATTCAGTCAGCACTGGAAAAGTTTGAGGGCGTTGGCCGCCGTTTTGAAATCGCAGGTGATTTTAAAACATCTAAAGGGCTGATCACCTTAGTCGATGATTACGGGCACCATCCTGTTGAAATTGCAGCCACCCTAACAGCCGTGAAAAATGCCTGGCCTGAGCGCCGTTGCGTGCTGATCTTTCAGCCGCATCGCTACACCCGTACCAGAGACCTGTTTGAAGACTTTTCGCAGGTGCTTTCGGATGCCGATGTGTTGTTAATGCTGGATATTTACTCAGCCAATGAAGAGCCGATTGCTGGTGCTGATGGGCGTTCTTTATGTCGGGCGATTCGAGCGCGCGGCAAGGTTGATCCCATATTTATTGAAGACTCTAACGGCCTCTCGCAAGCACTGATGGCAATTGCTGAAGAGGGTGATGTGGTGCTCACTCAGGGTGCAGGCGATGTAGGCAAGCTATCCCAGCAGTTGGTTGAACGATTGCGCCGAGGTGAGTTGTGAACGCGGCTCAAGATTTTGGTCGGGTGGCTGTGTTGATGGGTGGCTGGTCCGCTGAGCGCGAAGTATCGCTACGTAGCGGTAACGAGGTTTTATCCGCGTTGCAAACTGGCGGTGTCGATGCGCACAAAGTGGATGTTGATCGTGATATTGCGGCGCTCCTGCTCAGCGATAACTTTGATCGCGCTTTCAATGTTCTGCACGGGCCAGGTGGTGAAGATGGCGTTATTCAGGGGCTGCTCGATATCATTGGTCTGCCCTACACCGGCAGCGGCGTGAAGGCATCAGCAATCACCATGGATAAAATTGTCAGCAAGCGCATTTGGCGCTCAGCCGGATTGCCTACCCCTGCTTTTCAACGCCTCACTGAGAATAGTGATTGGTCTGCTGTGGTTGCCGATTTGGGATTGCCTCTTATTGTGAAGCCTGTGAGCGAAGGCTCCAGTATTGGCATGAGCGTGGTGGAGTCAGAAGCGCAGCTTCCAGTAGCGTGGAAATTAGCCGCTGAGCATGCAAATGATGTGTTTGCCGAGCAGTGGGTTGACGGCGAAGAATACACCGTAGCCATTTTGGGTGATGAAGCGCTGCCCGCAATAAAGCTAATCACACCGCACCGTTTCTATGATTATTCGGCCAAGTATGAAGTGGAAGATACGCAATATATTTGTCCTTGCGGATTATCTGATGCCGATGAAGCAGCCATTGCAGATCTCAGTTTGTCTGCTTTTCAAATACTCGATGCCAGCGGCTGGGGCAGGGTTGATTTGATGCGTGATACCAAGGGTGAGTTTTTACTCATCGAGGTCAACACTGTGCCAGGAATGACCAGCCATAGCTTGGTACCCAAAGCCGCTAAACAGGCAGGGATGGATTTTCCTGAGCTGGTAAAACGAATTCTTGCAACAACATTGGAGGATCAAGCGAATGGCTAAAACAGTAAAACGCAAGAAGGTGAATCGCCGCAATCAAAAGCGCAGTGTTGCACTTAATTGGGATTCAGCTTGGCATACTGTTCGACCTTTGATGGTGTTGTCACTGCTGGCAGCAATCGCTTATGGAGGCTTACAGGCCTACCAATGGTTGATGAAACCCACCACGCTGCCTATTCGTCATGTGCAGGTGGAAGGTGATCTTTCGCACGTAGACCCACAGCAATTGCAGGCGCAGATCAAAACGCAGGTTTCAGGTGGATTCTTTAGCTTGGATATTGAAAATATTATGCGTGAGTTAAAGACCAATGAATGGGTTTATGACGTCTCCCTGCGCCGCCTTTGGCCTAATCGCTTGCTGATTACGATTGAAGAGCAGCTACCCATCGCGCGCTGGAGTGAAGGTTTTTTACTCAATCAATACGGTGAAGTATTTGCTGCCAGCGGAGATTATTCGCCAGAAGCTTTACCTCTGATCAGTGGTGAAACAGGTCGAGAGACAGATTTGATTCTTTTCTTTAATCAGGCAGATCGGTTGTTGCATCCGCTGCAATTGAAGATGGTCGAACTCAAAGAAGATGCTAGAGGCGATCAGCGTTTGTTGCTCGATAGTGGCATCGAGCTGGCGTTAGGCCGAAAAAATAGAATGCAGAGGCTGGAACGTTTTGCCTCTGCGTATGGAAAAACACTACGTCCTTTCATGGAACGAATTGAAGCATTGGATCTTCGTTATGCCAATGGGTTTGCGGTTCGCTGGAACCACAATCCTCAGCAATACGCAGAAACCCAATTTAACAGGATCTAAGTTAATGACGAAAAAAACTCAGAACGAAATGATTGTTGGATTAGATATTGGTACCACCAAGGTAGTCGCCATTATTGCGGAAATTGATGAGGCTGGTGAGCTTGAGGTGATTGGTTTGGGTTCGCATGCATCACGCGGTATGAAGAAAGGCGTGGTAGTGGATATCGAGTCAACGGTTCAATCGATTCAGCGCGCAGTTGAAGAAGCGGAGTTGATGGCAGATTGCCAGGTTCATAGCGTCTATGCCGGTATTGCGGGGAATCATATTAAGGGCTGGAACTCTAGCGGAATGGTTGCCATTAAGGACAAGGACGAGGTCTCAATCGGCGATGTTGAGAGGGTTGTTGATGCAGCGCAAGCGGTGCGAATCCCAGATGAGCAAGCGGTGCTTCATGTGTTGCCGCAAGAATTTATTATTGATCAGCAGGAAGGTATTCGTGAACCGGTAGGGATGTCGGGCATTCGGTTGAATGCCAAAGTGCATTTGGTTACTGCGGCTGAAAGCGCAGTTCAGAATATTGAAAAATGTATACACCGTTGTGGGTTGGAAACTGATGATGTGATTTTGGAACCATTGGCTTCTGCCTATGCGGTGTTAACAGATGATGAGAAGGAGTTGGGTGTTTGCCTCATTGATATTGGTGGGGGGACCACGGATATCGCGGTGTTTACCGAAGGAGCAATTCGTCATACCGCGGTGATTCCTATTGCTGGTGATCAGGTAACCAATGATATTGCGGTTGCCATCCGTACCCCAACCCAGCAAGCCGAAGAAATTAAGATTCGTTATGGTGGGGCGTTACGCAAGATGGTGGCATCTGAAGAGGAATTCGAAGTGCTTGGTGTTGGTGATCGAGCGGCTTCAAAGCTCTCACGCCAAACGCTTATCAGCGTGATAGAACCGCGTATTGAAGAGCTGTTTATTTTGGTGCAATCCGAGCTGCGCCATGCGGGATATCTGGAGTTGTTGGGTTCTGGGATTGTGTTGACCGGAGGCACTTCAAGAATTGAAGGTGCGGCGGAGTTGGCAGAAGAGATTTATCAAATGCCGGTAAGAATCGGATCACCGGCAAAAGTGAAAGGATTAACAGAAGTGGTTAATAACCCTATTTATTCGACCGGGGTGGGGTTGTTGGTATACGGATTGCAGAATCGTGCAAACGGGATATCAGGCGGCAGTTCTGGTGATGGAGTGGTAGCGCGAATCAAGCGTTGGTTGAGTCAGTTGTGAGTAAATTTTTTACTTTTCTTTTTAGGAGTGAGTCATGTTTGAATTAATAGATACTTATGAGCAAGGTGCGGTAATTAAAGTTGTTGGTGTCGGTGGTGGCGGTGGTAACGCGGTTCAGCACATGGTTGCAAACAAAATTGAAGGCGTTGATTTTATTTGCGCCAATACAGATGCGCAGGCACTTAAAAACACAGAGGCAAAAACAGTCCTGCAACTTGGGTCAAACATGACCAAGGGGTTAGGTGCCGGTGCGAATCCAGAGGTTGGCCGTCAAGCTGCAATGGAAGATCGCGAGCGCATTGAAGAGGTCATTGAAGGTGCGGATATGCTTTTCATTACAGCGGGTATGGGCGGCGGTACGGGAACCGGTGGCGCACCAGTTATCGCTGAAATTGCGCGCGATATGGGTATATTGACAGTTGCGGTGGTTACCCGACCTTTTCCTTTTGAAGGTACCAAGCGATCCGCTGTTGCTGATGCGGGCATTGAAGAGCTGAGTAAATACGTAGATTCCCTGATCACAATCCCGAATGAGAAATTACTCACGGTATTGGGTAAAGGCGCAACGTTACTGGACGCGTTTAAATCAGCCAATGATGTGCTGCTCGGCGCGGTACAGGGAATAGCTGAGCTGATTACTTCTCCTGGGCTGATCAATGTTGACTTTGCGGATGTTCGAACAGTGATGTCAGAGATGGGTATGGCAATGATGGGTTCTGGTTCTGCACAAGGACAGGATAGAGCGCGCGAGGCGGCAGAAATGGCGATTTCGAGTCCTCTGCTGGATGATGTCGATATTGCGGGTGCCAAAGGCATTTTGGTCAATATTACGGCTGGTATGGATTTGTCCATTGGTGAGTTTGATGAAGTGGGTACAATTATCAAAGGATTCGCTTCAGAAGATGCAACGGTTGTAATTGGAACGGCGATTGATGCTGATATGTCCAATGAATTTAGAGTGACTGTCGTTGCCACAGGCCTAGTGAATCAGACTGCTGAAGTCGTAGAGGAAAAGGAAGATGCGCTGACATTATTGTCACGTAAAAACCATGACCTGCGAAATGTAAGCGGTATTGATAAGGCTCGGGTTGATACGAGTCAACCAGCTGATCAGTTAGATACTGAAATGCTGGATATTCCGTCATTTCTGAGAAATCAGGCAGACTAAATGTTGTTTATTTGATACAAAGTTTGGTTGGGATAGTGGTATTTTGGCGACAGCTGTGTAAAATGCTTTACAGTTTCGTCATAGATCTGTCTTTTTGCTTTTGCATGTTTTGTCTTTATGCTGCTAGTAAAGGGCTGAGTCTCCCCAACAGAATTTAATTGAATTAAAACATTATGATCCGACAACGCACGCTGAAAAACAGCATCAAGGCTACAGGCGTAGGGCTTCATACTGGTGAGAAGATTCTTCTGAATCTTCGGCCTGCACCCGTGAACACAGGTGTTGTATTTTGCCGTACTGACTTAACGCCAAATGTAGAAATTAAAGCAGTCGCCAGTGATGTCGGAGATACTTCTCTGTCTACAACGTTGGTCAAAGGTGATGTTCGTATCTCTACGATTGAGCATCTATTGTCAGCTGCTGCAGGTTTGGGTATCGACAATCTTTACGTAGATGTCAGTGCACCAGAAGTTCCGATTATGGACGGCAGCGCTGGGCCTTTTGTTTTCTTGTTCCAGTCCGCAGGTATCGCGGAGCAAAATGCAGCCAAGCGTTTTATACGGATCAAAAAGAAAATCGAAGTGCGTCAAGGTGAGAAATGGGCGAGGTTCGAACCCTTTGATGGATTCAGGGTGGGTTTTCAGATTGATTTTGAGCATCCCGCATTCTCACCTGAACATCAGTTTGCAGAGCTTGATCTCTCGGCAACATCTTTTGTTAAAGAAATCTCTCGGGCGCGAACTTTTGGTTTTATGCGTGATATCGAAATGTTACGCAGTCGCAAGCTAGCGCTTGGCGGTAATCTGGATAACGCTGTTGTTTTAGATGACTTTCGGATTATCAATGAAGATGGCCTGCGCTACGAAGATGAATTTGTAAAACATAAAATTCTCGACGCAGTTGGTGATCTGTATTTGCTTGGTCACAGCTTGATTGGATCATTTCGCGGCCATAAGTCCGGTCATGAGCTCAATAACATGCTACTTCGCGAGTTGTTGGTTAATGAGGATGCCTGGGAAGAAGTGACTTTCGAAGATTCAGCTAAGGCTCCAATTTCCTACCTCGAAGGTTTGGAAGCCGCTACTTAGTATTACTCCATCAATACAATGTTGTTGGTGTACCAGACGCTAGCCTACTTTAG
>CAZUAW010000002.1:16834-31146 GCA_964618535.1 uncultured Thiotrichales bacterium | reverse complement strand
CTCTGCACTCAGGTATTACCTCTGGGTGAGCGGTTTATGAATCATTCGGGCTAATCCCCGACCCTTGTTACTATCTAGCAAAGATCGGCGGCCAATCCATAATAATTACTTAATCCCTGATGAAATATCCTGTAAACGTAGGTTTCTGACAGTGAACTTTCCAAAAATAAAACTATACCAATAGCTTATGTAAAAATTTGTAGAATAAATATCACGTCTTGCAACCAGAGTATTGTCTTTACAGGATAACCGTAGGAGTTTCAATCATTCAACAACGAATCACTGGAAAAGAATAGCATAGTATATAAGCACTTACTAATATTAAATGAATGTAAACTCCTAGTAGATAAAATTTCTCTAATCTTCGTTAGAGGTGTACTCTCCCGCAGCAGCGAAGATCACAGGTAGACATTCAAGTGCGTTCAACCTCTAAAACTCAACTCATCCAAAATCAATCTGACCTACATGCCTTCATTGAATCGATTCAACACCTTAATTGCATTGCAATCGATACAGAATTTGTACGGGAGAAAACTTACTATCCCCAACCAGGGCTAATTCAGATTGCTGCTGATGACCAACTTGCTTGTATCGATCCTGTCTTAATAGAAAATTTATCTTCTCTATATAACCTACTCAGCAATCCCTCAATTACCAAAATCTTCCATGCAGCGGGTCAAGACTTAGAGCTGCTATATGTGATGTCAAGTGAGGCTGTCACACCGATTTTTGATACGCAGGTGGCAGCCGATTTACTCAATGAAGGTAATCAGATTGGATATGCAGGATTGGTCGAGAAGAAAACAGGCATTGTCCTGCCTAAAGCTCATACCCGCACTAATTGGCTGGCGCGCCCATTGTCTTCTGAACAAATTCAATACGCCGCAGATGATGTCCTCTATCTAGATGAAATTTACCGTTCCCAGCGTGCAGCTCTACAACAGGCAGGTCGGCTCGAATGGCTTGAGGAAGATTGCGCTACACTCGTTGCAAAACAGCAACAAGAACAATCTGCGGATCAATTGTTACTGCGGATCAAAGGACACTACGAACTCTCTGGTGTGAATCGAGCCATTGCTCGAGAGTTGGCTCTCTGGCGGGAAAACGTAGCTCAAAAACGTGACCTGCCCAGGCGCTGGATACTCGCTGATGAGATCATGATTCAATTGGCTCAAAGCAAACCAGACTCATTATCTGAGTTGACTGCATTCGATGGTCTGACACCCAGCCAGCTGAAGAAATTTTCCGATGATATAATTACCTCGATTCAAACCGGCAATTGCACCAATGAATCGGGTTGGCCTCCACCCGCCAAAACCTCGCGGCCTACAGCAGCTGCAAACGCACATCTAAAGAAAATTAGAGCTGCCTTGGGGAAAATTGCTGAGAGCGAAAACCTCAATCCAACACTATTTGCCAATCGAAAAGCCCTCGAAGGACTCATTGAAGGTAACGCAGATATCCCACTGATGCGCGGATGGCGCTACCAGCAGGCTGGCAAAGAAATTGAAGCCCTACTATAAAGGCGTCTCTAATACTAAGGCTGAATGCTGGGCTTAAGCTGCGGCTGCTTGCCGAACGGCATCCGCAATCTGCTCAGCATAAAGTGTCACCTGAGTTAGGTCCTCACCCTCAACCATTACCCGAATCAGCGGTTCTGTGCCTGAGGGACGCAGCAATACCCTGCCTCGATCCTGCAAACTAGACTCGACATCTTTAACCGCTGCGGAAATCAGCGAACTGGTATCGAGTTCTATTTTATTTTCCAGAGGCACATTGACTAATGTTTGCGGAAATTTCTGCATCCCTTGTTTGAGTTCGTGCAAGCTGCGACCTGATGTCACCATTACATGCAATACTTGCAAGGCAGCAACAATGCCATCACCCGTGGTTGTTCGATTTAAGCAGATAATATGCCCAGATGATTCGCCGCCCAGTTTCCAGCCTTCTGCTTTGAGATGCTCCATCACGTATCTGTCGCCTACTTTTGCGCGCTTAAATGGAATACCAAAACGCTGCAGCCCGACTTCTAGCCCCAGATTGCTCATCAGTGTTCCAACCACGCCACCTTGTAACAAGTCTTCTTTGTGCCAGCCAGCCGCAATAATATACAACGCTTCATCACCATCGACTATTTCACCCTTGTGATCAGCCATAATGAGACGATCTCCATCGCCGTCTAGTGCAATTCCAAGATCCGCTTTATTGCTTAGAACCGCATCACGAAGACGTTTAGGAGAGGTTGCACCACAATCTTCATTAATATTCAGTCCATCGGGAGAAGCTCCAATGGTAATCACTTCTGCGCCCAGCTCTTGGAAGACATATGGAGCACTGCTATAAGTTGCACCATTGGCACAATCAACAACAACTTTTAACCCATGTAATGCATCGGCTGTTGGAATGGTGCTTTTGCAAAACTCGATGTAACGACCTGTCGCATCAGTGATTCGCTCAGCTTTACCAAGTTTATCTGAACTGACAACTTCCAGCGGTTTATCCATTTCAGCTTCAATCGCCAATTCGATTTCATCGCCCAGCTTCTGGCCTTTGCCAGAGAAAAATTTCAAGCCATTATCGTAGTAAGGATTATGCGATGCACTGATCACGATTCCCGCCGAAGCACGGAGCGTTCGAGTTAAATAAGCAATTGCCGGTGTTGGCATTGGACCAACGAGTTTAATATCCACACCTGCTGCGGAAAGCCCTGCTTGCAGAGAAGACTCAAGCATATAGCCAGAAATACGAGTGTCTTTGCCAATCAACACCAGACCGTGACTATCATTCGCCAGTATCTTACCTGCCGCGTACCCGAGTTTGAGTACGAATTCGGGTGTCATCGTCGGCTGACCCACGCGAGCGCGAATTCCGTCAGTACCAAAATACTTTTGCGTCATCTTGTTTTTCCTCTATCCCTATTTATTGATCCTGCCGGATATTTAATTTGTTACAGCTTCGACCAGGCGCATTGCCTGTAGCGTTTCTTTTACATCGTGAACGCGAATGATTGCAGCGCCTCGTTCAGCAGCGAGTGTTGCCAAGACAACACTCGCTGACATCCTTTGTGCCACTGGTATATCCAGTAGATCACCAATCATGCTCTTGCGAGACAAGCCCGCCAGCACAGGAAACCCAAGTGTTCCAAATCGAGTTAATTCGTTCAGAACCCGAAAATTTTGAGTCATGGTTTTACCAAAACCAAAGCCTGGATCGACCAGCAGTTTTTGAGGATCAATACCGGCTTTAACGCAATCATTGGCTCGTTCACGAAGGAAGACGATGATATCGCTGACAACATCATCATACTGTGGCTTAGTTTGCATTGTTTGTGGTGAACCAGACATATGCATCAAACAAACAATCACGTTTGATTCGAGAGCTGCCTCTAAAGCGCCGGGGCTACGTAATGCGTTAATGTCATTGATCATCACAGCTCCAGCATCAACCGCCGCTTTCATCACTGCTGCTTTACTAGTATCGACTGAAACTGGGGTATTTAGTTCTTTGCTTAGATGTTTAATGACTGGAATGGTGCGCTTAAGCTCTTCCTCAATGGTCACTTTGTCAGCGCCTGGACGGGTGGACTCACCTCCAATATCGAGAATATCGACCCCTTCAGCGACCATTCTTTTAGCCTCTTCCAGTGCTTTTTCTGGTGAGTTGTATTTCCCACCATCCGAAAATGAGTCTGGTGTGATATTTAATACTCCCATCACCAAGGGACGCGTCGATTTTCCCAGTTGTCCCATCAAAATGCTGGCACGGGAACTGGCTGATTCAGATGTAATCATTTCTTTACACTTTAGTGCAATTAGAAAAGCCCCGAAACTCGGGGCTTAACATCATCATTAAAATCGGGCACAAGTACTAGACCTGGTTGGCAGGCCCACCAATTGCGCCATCATCTTTTTTGGAAGATTTTTCAGTCTTCGGTGTCTCAACGGTGCTGGCACCACTGCCTTGATCATCATCGTTCCAGTCGGTAGGTGGGCCGGGTTCTTTACCTGCCATAATCGAGTCAATTTGCAGTGCATCAATAGTTTCATATTTCATCAATGCGTCTGCCATCAGATGCAATTTATCAACATTATCGTTGAGCAAATTAGTGGTCCGAGTGTAGTTACGATCGATGACACCCTTGACTTCCTCATCAATCAGATTGGCAGTATCATCAGATATATTTTTATGCTGAGTAACCGATCTGCCGAGAAAAACTTCGCCTTCGTCCTCAGAATAAGCCAAGGGACCCAGTTTTTCGGAGAAACCCCACTTGGTGACCATATTACGGGCAATCTCTGTGGCACGTTCAATATCATTTGAAGCGCCAGTTGTGACTTTTTCCTTACCAAAAATAATTTCTTCAGCGACTCGACCACCATACAAACTCGATAGCTGGCTTTCCAGATGTTGCATGCTGTGGCTGTAACGATCTTCCTCAGGCAAAAACATAGTGACACCCAGTGCACGACCACGAGGAATAATACTCACTTTATAAACGGGATCATGATCGGGTACCAGACGACCGACAATCGCATGGCCTGCTTCGTGATAAGCAGTGAGTTTTTTCTCATCATCCTTCATGACCATGGACTTGCGTTCACTACCCATCATGACTTTATCTTTGGCTTTCTCAAATTCAGCCATGTTGACTGTTTTATTCGCGCCTCTGGCAGCAAACAACGCTGCTTCATTAACAAGGTTGGCAAGATCAGCGCCAGAAAAACCTGGCGTTCCACGGGCAATCAGGCCGGGCTTCACATCATCGCCGAGTGGCACTTTGCGCATGTGGACTTTAAGTATCTGCTCACGACCACGAATATCGGGAAGCGGCACAACCACTTGACGATCAAATCTGCCGGGTCGTAACAATGCAGGATCGAGTACATCGGGACGGTTCGTCGCAGCAATCACAATGACGCCTTCCTTACCATCGAAACCATCCATTTCAACCAACAATTGATTCAGTGTTTGTTCTCTTTCATCGTGCCCACCGCCTAAGCCAGCACCACGATGACGGCCTACCGCATCAATTTCATCAATGAAAATAATGCAGGGAGAATGCTTCTTCGCCTGCTCAAACATGTCACGTACCCGAGAGGCACCAACACCAACAAACATCTCGACAAAATCTGAACCGGAAATACTGAAAAATGGAACCTTTGCTTCACCGGCAATTGCCTTGGCAAGTAAGGTTTTACCTGTACCGGGAGAACCGACCATTAGAATGCCACGGGGGATCTGGCCGCCAAGTTTTTGGAATTTTCCAGGATCTCTTAAAAACTCGACCAGTTCGGCGACTTCTTCTTTAGCTTCTTCACAACCAGCCACATCATTAAAGGTAACCTTGATTTGATCTTCACCAAGCAACTGAGCCTTGCTCTTGCCAAATGACATCGCACCGCGACCACCGCCGCCGCCCTGCATCTGCCGGAGAAAAAATACCCACACGCCAATTAACAGCAGCATTGGGAACCAACTAATGAGAATATCGAGCAACAAAGAACGCTGCTGAGGCGGACTGGCCTGAATTTCTACATTGTTTGCGAGTAGATCATTCACCATTTGTGGATCATTGGGTGAGTAGGTGGTGAATTTTTCTCCACTAACCGTCAATCCCTGCACCTTCCGTCCATCAATATGCACAGTCTTAACGCGGGAGTTCTTCACTTCATTAATAAATTGCGAATACGACAACGCTGATGGTGTCGCAGCAGGTTGATTAAATCCCTGAAATACAGACATTAGAACCACTGCAATGACTACCCAAAGCAGAAGATTTTTTACCAAGTCATTCAATTTGTTATTCCTCTAGTTCTCTTAACGCTGAGATAACGAAATATAGCATTACACAACATACTACAGTATATACCCTCTCGCCAGCGCGTAAACCTCTCGACTGTGAGGACGAGAAGCACGGGGTTTGCGCACGATCACAGATTTAAAGTCCTGACGCAACTGAGCAATGAGTGCATCAAAGCCTTCACTCTGGAATAGTTTGACCAGAAAACTCCCACCTTGAGTAAGGGTTCTCTGCGCCAGATCTACTGCCAGTTCTGCCAAATACATCGCAGCAGGCATATCAACGCTCGCCATACCACTCATGTTGGGGGCCATATCACAAATCACAAGGTCTGATTTTGATTCGCCAAGCAGCGCGAGCAGCTGATCCAAGACCTCGGCTTCGCGAAAATCACCCTGAATAAATTCAGTATCGACCACAGCATCCATCGGTAAAATATCAGTGGCAATGAGCTTACCCTGCCCCTTCAAACGTTGCGCAACATATTCCGTCCAGCTACCCGGCGCTGCGCCAAGATCAACCACCCTCATACCCGGCTTGATCAGTTTGTAGCGCTCGTCCAGCTCTTTAAGTTTGTAGACGGCCCTACCCCGATAACCTTCCTCACGCGCACGCAACACAAACTCATCTTTTTCATGATCGTTCATCCAACGTTGGCTGCTTTTGCTTTTACCCATTAGAATGCGTTTACCAAAGTAACCTGTGCTTCATTTATGTCAACCAATACACAACCATTGTCTGCTAAAGCCAAAAAACAACTTCGAAAATTGGGACACAAACTTCATCCCGTGGTTCAAATTGGCGCTAAGGGCATGAAGAAATCAATTATTGAAGCCACTGAAGAAGCGCTTTTGATCCACGAACTCATCAAGATCAAAGCCAATGTGGGCGACAAAGATGAGCGCAAAACCCTGTTTGAAAAGATAGCAGTAAAGACAGACGCGCAAATTGTCGCATCAATTGGATTTACCTCGCTTATGTATAAGCGAAATCCTGATGATCCGAAGATTAATTTACCTCAGTGAGCAGTGACAACCGTTATTCGTAACGAACTTCGGCTATTTCGTACTCGATCACACCTCCAGGTGCCTGAACCTCAGCCACATCGCCTTCTTCTTTACCGATCAAAGCACGTGAGATGGGAGATGAATATGAAATTTTACCTGCCTTAATGTCAGCTTCATCAACACCAACGATCTGATACGTCGTCTCTTCTTCCGTTTCGACTGATATTAGGTCTACAGTTGCGCCGAAAATCACTTTGCCGTTCTGTGGCATTTTGTGAATATCGATAATCTGAGCATTACCCAGTTTGTATTCGATGTCTTTGATGCGTCCTTCGATGAAGCCCTGTTGCTCACGAGCCGCATGATATTCCGCATTTTCTTTTAAATCACCATGCGCACGCGCTTCAGCGATATCTGCAATCACTTTAGGTCTTTTAACCGATTTCAGCGCTTGCAATTCTATTTTCAGCGTCTCTGCGCCACCTACTGTTAAAGGTTCTTTGTTCATGACTGAATTTCCTCATGTAAATTTTGTAGTCGATAGACCTCGATATCTTCTTCATAGCCTAATGCCTCACAAGTTGCCAGCGCAGCGGCCATTGTCGTCACGTAAGCAACTCGATTATTGAGTGCTTCGCGACGTATCGTGAATGAATCGGCTAGCGACTGCTTACCTTCGGTGGTATTCACAATTAAATCGATATCACCGTTGATAATCTGATCGACAATATGTGGTCGCCCCTGAGTGACTTTATTAACAATTTCACATTCAACACCAGCAGCCACCAATGCGCCTGCTGTACCATCTGTCGCTTTAATCTTAAAGCCAATCTTCGCCAGACTTTTGGCTACTTCAACCGCGTTTGGGCGATCCACTTCGCGGACGCTAATAAACGCATTACCGCTACTATGTAGATCATTCCCGGCTGCCAACTGTGACTTGAAATAGGCTTCAGCAAAGCTCCGACCGACACCCATCACTTCGCCAGTAGACTTCATCTCCGGGCCTAGTACAGGATCAACACCCTGAAATTTATTGAAAGGGAAAACGGCTTCTTTAACAGAGAAGTATTTCGGCACGATAGGCTCTAAAAACCCTTGAGAAGCCAACGATTGCCCGACCATGCAGCGGGCAGCAATCTTCGCCACTGGCTGGCCGATTGCCTTGGAGACATAAGGCACGGTGCGCGAGGCACGTGGATTGACTTCCAGAATAAAAATCTTTTCGCCCTGAATCGCAAACTGCGTATTCATCAAACCAATGACATTTAATCCCTTGGCTAGCCTTTTAACCTGTTCACGTAACCGCGCCTGGATATCTTCGCTGAGGCTGTATGGCGGCAGTGAGCAGGCAGAATCCCCAGAGTGAACGCCGGCCTCTTCAATGTGCTGCATAATGCCAGCGACAAATACCGACTCACCATCGCAGGCTGCATCAACGTCTACTTCGATCGCATCATTGAGGAATCTGTCCAGTAATACCGGTGCATCGTTTGAGACACTCACAGCATCGCGCATATAACGCTTTAGATCCGCTGCGTCATGCACAATTTCCATGGCTCTGCCGCCGAGCACATAAGAGGGGCGAACTACCAGCGGATAACCAACTTGTGCGGCTTGGTCTACGGCTTCATCCGCAGAACTTGCCAAACGATTTGGCGGCTGTAACAGGCCGAGATCTTGAATGAGCTTTTGAAACCGTTCACGATCTTCAGCAAGATCAATCGAATCAGGCGTGGTACCTAAAATCGGCACACCTGCCGCTTCTAAATCCCGAGCGAGTTTAAGCGGAGTCTGTCCGCCATATTGAACGATGACACCTTTAGGCTTCTCTATAGCAACAATTTCGAGTACATCTTCGAGCGTTAACGGCTCAAAATAGAGTCGATCAGAAGTATCGTAATCGGTAGAAACGGTTTCCGGATTACAATTTACCATAATGGTTTCATAACCATCTTCGCGCATCGCCAACGCCGCATGGACGCAACAATAGTCGAATTCTATGCCCTGACCGATACGATTAGGACCGCCGCCCAGCACCATGATTTTTTCTTTGTCGCTGGGGTTGGACTCACATTCTTCTTCATAGGTGGAATAGAGATAGGCGGTGCTGGTTGAAAATTCAGCCGCACAGGTATCAACACGTTTATACACTGGCTTTACGCCCTGCTCCGAACGCAATTTACGGACAGCAAATTCGTTCTCACCCAGTAATGTCGCCAAACGTCTGTCTGAGAAACCCTGGCGTTTTAAACGACGCATTTGCAGTGCATCAACATCAGCCAAAGGCTTATTTTTCAATTGTTCTTCGGACAGAAGAATTTGTTCAATGTGCGCAAGAAACCAGCGATCTATACTCGTCAGTGAAAATATCTCTTCGATATCCATGCCAGCACGGAATGCATCTCCCACATACCAGAGCCGCATTGGCCCCGCCTTGGTCAATTCGTCGTGCAGGGTTGCCTTGTAGTCATCCTCTAAATCAACCTGTGGGTCAAAACCGTCAGAATCGATTTCCAGACCCCGCATGGCTTTTTGTAGAGATTCTTGGAATGTCCGACCAATCGCCATCACTTCACCAACCGATTTCATCTGCGTGGTTAGCCGCGAATCGGCCTGTGGGAATTTCTCAAACGTAAAACGTGGGATTTTGGTGACAACGTAATCAATCGAAGGCTCAAATGATGCGGGTGTCGCACCGCCAGTGATATCATTGGATAGTTCATCAAGGGTAAAACCAACCGCCAGTTTTGCAGCGATCTTGGCGATCGGAAATCCAGTTGCTTTGGATGCCAGCGCTGAGGAACGCGAAACACGTGGGTTCATCTCAATGATAACCAGCCGACCATCTTTCGGGTTTAGCGAAAACTGAACATTAGAACCACCGGTATCGACACCAATCTTACGTAGGACAGCAAGCGAGGCATCGCGGAGAATCTGGTATTCCTTGTCCGTCAGCGTTTGCGCCGGTGCAATGGTGATGGAATCACCTGTGTGAATACCCATCGGATCGAGATTTTCGATGGAGCAGACGATAATGCAATTGTCTTTGCTATCGCGGACAACCTCCATTTCGTATTCTTTCCAGCCAAGCAACGACTCTTCCAGCAATACCTCGGTGGTCGGTGATAAATCTAATCCTCGGCTGACGATCTCTACAAATTCATCACGATTATAGGCAATACCACCACCGGTTCCGCCCATGGTAAAGGAGGGGCGAATCACTGTTGGATAGCCGAGTGCTTCCTGGTTCTCCAGCGCTTCATCCAATGTGTGTGCAATCGCTGCACGGGCGGATGCAAGTCCGATATCGGTCATCGCCTCGCGAAAACGTGAGCGATCTTCAGCCATATCTATGGCATCTGCAGTCGCACCGATCATTTCCACACCGTGACGTTCGAGCGCACCGTTTTCGACCAGTGCAAGCGCACAATTCAATCCAGTTTGACCGCCCATTGTTGGCAACAATGCGTCAGGTTTTTCATTCGCAATAATTTTTTCGACGACTTCTGGCGTGATAGGCTCAATATAGACAGCATCCGCAGTCTCTGGATCAGTCATGATTGTTGCTGGATTCGAATTCACTAGAATGACGCGATAACCTTCTTCTCGCAGTGCTTTACAAGCTTGCGCGCCAGAGTAATCAAATTCACATGCCTGGCCGATGACGATTGGCCCAGCGCCAATGATCAGGATGCTTTTAATATCGGTTCTTTTAGACATAGGTCAGGCTGCTCGGGCTTTGATCAGGTCGATAAAATTATCGAACAAGGGCGCAACATCGTGTGGACCTGGACTGGCTTCAGGATGTCCCTGAAAACCAAAAGCAGGCTGATCAGTTCGCGCTATTCCTTGCAAGGATTGATCAAATAATGAGCGATGTGTCGCCTGAAGGTTGTCGGGCAAGCTGTCTTCCGAGACTGCAAAACCATGGTTTTGGCTACTGATCATCACCTGCTTGCTCTGCAGCGATTGAACCGGATGGTTCGCACCATGATGACCGAATTTCATTTTTTCTGTTTTCGCACCACTGGCTAATGCAAGCAACTGATGACCAAGACAGATACCGAAAGTGGGAATACCTTGTGCAACGATTTCCTTGATTGCAGTAATGGCATAATCGCAGGGTTCGGGATCACCAGGACCATTGGAAAGGAATACCCCATCGGGATTTAAATCGAGAATTTCTTTGGCGCTGGTTTGTGCTGGCACCACGGTTAAACGGCAACCACGATCGGCCAGCATTCTTAAAATGTTTCGCTTCACTCCAAAGTCTAATGCAACCACATGAAACGGTAGTTGGTCGGCGCTATAAGTCGCATGACCTTTACCCAAAGTCCAACTGCCATCTGTCCAGGTATAGGTTCCTGTCGCGGAAACTGTTTTCGCAAGATCCATGCCCTTGAGCCCAGGAAAACCGCGCGCCAGCACAAGTGCTTTGGATTCATCAATATCATCACCAGCAACAACGCAGCCTTTTTGCGCTCCCTTCTCTCTGAGGATGCGGGTCAAACGCCGCGTATCAATATCAGAAATTGCCACGATGCCGTGACGAATCAGGTAATCAGACAATGATTCTTCACTGCGCCAACTACTCATCAGTGGCGGTAAATCTCGAATCACCAATCCCGCAGCATGCACTGCGGTGGATTCTTCATCTTCGGCGTTGACACCAACATTACCAATATGTGGAAGCGTCAGCGTTACTATCTGCTTAGCATAAGAAGGATCTGTGAGAATTTCCTGATAGCCACTCATCGCGGTATTGAATACCACCTCACCAACGGTGGATCCCATCGCGCCAATGGCGATGCCGTGAAACAGGCTACCGTCTTCGAGTGCAAGTAACGCTGGCGTATTCAATACTATCTCCGAATTGCGGGTGCAAAAAAGCGGGTCAGCTCTCTGTCCCGCTATAGAATTTAAAGGTTAGCTGTGTCGTAAAGACACATCATGCGTAATCATTCCGTGCGCGATTCTACAAAACTGCGGTGACGCGGTCTATGATAATCAATCAGCTGGGGAAGGAAAAATCGAAATATTTTAATTCGATAGGATCAGAGCAGTCGATTGACTGGTGTTTGGCAACACGGCAATCCAGACCGCCGTCCAGGGAGTTAACAGAGATAACGCGTCCAATGACTGATACTCATTACCATCGTAGTGAAACGCCACTGGGTAGATGAGCCCCTGATCAGAGGCATCTGTTAGCGAACACCCAGCGGACTTCAGGCAAGTGTTGGTATTGAAAATATTAAAAATATCGCCCAGTTTCCCGGCGCTTGCGCCCGAGTAGCCAAGCATCTGCCAGGAAACGGCTTCCTCTATATTGAATGGCACTTCGATGCCAGCCAAATCTTGCGGAATGTGGTCGATCAAACTCAAACTTACGGTCTCGCCTGTCTGCTGAATCATCCAATAACCGCTGCCCAGCTTGAGCTCATCCATGATGCCCAATTGTCGGTAGGATTGATCGTTGGCATCGTAGGAAAACAATACCCAGTCCAAACCATAGGTTCGCGGTGGAAGATCATCACCAAATAGATCAAGCACCGTATTCACCGCACCGGCATCAGCCGGTAGCGCAATTTGCCGCCATTGATTGGATGGGAGACTAAACTCTGGAATTGACTGGCTACAAAATTTCTGCAGATCCAATAGAACATCACCGACGACATCCACACTGTTTTCACAATCGGGAATAACGTTAAATCTCTTTACGTGATGGGTCGACAAGTAATTTGCCGAAAACTCCCAGACACCGTAACCACCTCGAGTGGCTAATTCCGCAAACTCCCAGAACCAATAGGAGGCATTATATCGTGGCTCGGGACTACTATGCTGCCAACTTTCGATCACTGAACCATCAGGTGATCGAATCTCATAATTCGTTTCATCAGTATTTCTCTGACCTGCAAAATAGGCCGTAAAAACTGTTTTCTGATCAGCCACCAGAGTGTCTTTTTCATTCGGAGCTGCCGGGGCTGGACAACGCCCCATATTTGGCGCTTCTACTCCAACCGTCAACCGATTGATAGATGATTCAAAATAATCCGGCTGTTCTATCCACCGCGATTCTGCATTAAGGCTATTACATTCCCCCGAAAACGGGTCAATCAAATTCCCCTGAACATCGTAAATTTCAAAGTGTAAGTGCGGAATAGAAGAATTACCAGAGCTTCCCACAATGCCGAGAAACTCACCGGTCACCACAGAATCACCCACTTCTTTTTTGGTTAATGACCCCTTCTTAAAATGGCTATACCAGGCGATACTTGAATCTGCGTGTTCGATCAACACAGCATTCCACTCTTTACCCGTGTAGCCGCAGCTATCGTCATCATTCCCGTCAGTTTTTAATACAATCGTACCTGCTGCCGCAGCGATCACTTCAACCTCGTCATCCGCCATCTTATTCCACGGAAATGGCCAAAGAAATATATCGGTTCCCCGATGGTTATACCCATCCACATCGTAGGTTCGATTTCCACACTGATAATCCAGTAGAGATCCAGGGTTAGCGGCATCATGATCGACGAAATTTGAATAGCCGTAATAGCTAAAATCTTTCGACCAAGGCACCGCTTGCAGCGGCCATTCAAATTTAACGGATGAAGCGGATGATTGCCGTGAACCGTTTTCAGCTGCGACGATACTGTCAGCTGCAGCGCTACTGATAGAGGACGCTGATGACTGATTTAGTTGCTGAATGATTTTGCGATACTGTGCGCGGTCTGGGGCATCGTTGTTTGAAAAAACAAATTCACCGCCACTAGCAGCCGATTCTGCCAGACACGAAGACATTGCAACGATAAAGATTATTATCGTGCTTACGCTTATTGTCATATCTCTGACAAACATAGTTATTTACGCTCTCATATTACAACTCAAGCAAGGAAGTATACTAATGCCTACGTCAGC
Source organism: uncultured Thiotrichales bacterium (assembly GCA_964618535.1). Taxonomy (GTDB): domain Bacteria; phylum Pseudomonadota; class Gammaproteobacteria; order UWMA-0217; family UWMA-0217; genus HyVt-560. Next base: position 17,418 of record CAZUAW010000002.1, on the reverse strand, counting down.
TTATCGAGAAGTGATTGTTTAGGTACCTGTCCAGTATTAAAATTCAATACCTGATCTTCACTACGTGCTGATTCGATTTCTTTATATCTTAGAGAATAGTTTCCAATTTCTATCGAATCTCCGTCTTTGAGTTCCCAGCGTTCAATTTGACTGCCATTCACCAGCGTTCCATTGGTGCTATTCATATCTAATACAGTATAGCCACTAGGCGCTGATACTAATTTGAAATGCTTACCGCTGACGGCGGTCTGGTCTATTTTTATATCGCATAAGTGACTACGACCAACCAAGATATTCTCTTTAATTAAATCAACTTCAGAAAAACGAACACCACCTTTGAAAACATGTAGTTTATATTTGGCCGTTTTGTTTTTAACCTGCCGATAGCTGGTTCGCTCGTGATAGGGAAGCCATTGCAGTTCTTCAATTGCCGCATCAATATCTTCAAAACCCACTCGTTTTTGATCCCTGGCAAAAGCAGTCAATAAGGCTGTATCGCAAAGCGTATTAATTAAACGCGGGATGCCACCAGTATATTCCAGTATTTTCCCCATGAGTTCATCTGGAAATAACGAAGTCGGTAA
>CAZUAW010000002.1:11666-16734 GCA_964618535.1 uncultured Thiotrichales bacterium | reverse complement strand
AGCTTTTCCCGGTTGGAATCAAAACCGGAAAGCAAACGAATTTCTTCTAGAACACGGGGCTTTAAGTTTTGCGCTTCATCAATAATAACAACAACTGTTTCGCCTTCTTCATACTTTTTCTGCAAGTAATCGTTGAGCATACTGAGTAATTTAACTTTTGATTCTGTTTCAAAAGGATTTACACCAAACTGATCAAGCAATGCTTGAATAAACTCAATTTCGTTTAACTGTGTCTGATGAATTTTTGCAACCGTAATTTTAGGGCCAGCATCTTCCAGCATCTTTTGGATCAGCGTTGTTTTACCCGTCCCAATGTCGCCCGTAATTACGACGAAACTATCCCGACTCCATAGGACATAGTCCATGTATTCTTTGGCTGTCGAGTGACTCAGACTCCCGTAGTAAAATTTCGCATCCGGAGACAAACGAAAGGGATCATCTTCTAAATTAAAATGTTCAAGATACATAATTTATCACTCAGTTTCGGACTCTATTGATTCTGCCTGATACTGGAGACTAACAAATACTATCTCATCTTCAAAATTACGCTCCGCAGTATTGCTTGTTTCTTCTTCAAATTTTGCGCCAACAGAGACAAACCAATTTCGTTGAAGCTCCCAATTTAAGCCCAATGCCGGTGTCATCGCTTCGATATGCGTATCGCTATTTTTGAAATCCGTTTCTAACTGAAAATAGGTTGCCCACGCGGTTAAGTTTGGTGTAAACGCAAAATTAAAATTCATGCCCAAACCAATCTCTTCCTGAGAATTTTGTGTACTGACTGGCCGATCTATATCCTGAGAAAACCCGAACAAGCCAAAGCCGTATATATCTCCACGATGGTCAAAATTGAATTCAACTCGCTTTGTATCTGTCGCACCTGTGCCAGCTCTTTCGTTTGAGTCTACAGTACCTAAACCTCCAGCCTGAAATAGCCGAGTAAAATCAGGGTCTGAAACATCCAAAGCTGGATCAGAAAACTTAGAGGCCGCTGACAACGTTAATGAATTTGCTCCGTCTTCTTTACCAATGACGAGTGCGCCCTCGATCAGTGGCTGATTTTCTTTAAATCCACTTTCAAAATCCAATACATTGTAACCGCCGGTGAGACTAAGAGAACCCCACGGAGTATCCCTATCCAATCTAGCCACAAATGCATAGAGATCGTAGTCCGTTTGAAATTCTTCATCAAACCGCACAAATGATGCCGTGGAATTTAAACTAATATCCATTACGGGAGATACCGCTCTAGTCAGTGCAGCAGAACCCAGTAGTCGTATATTATCCGCGAGTTGATCTGAATAGTTTGCAGTACCTAAACGGCCTTTCAGCACAACCTCATTTGCGCCTCTGGTGAAGAACAAATCTGGCCCAGTGGTAAATACATTAAATGTTTGAAGGTTGTCCGGCGTACCTGGGTCTTCTAAAACGATTCTTCTGGTGTTGGCAGCGTCCTCCGTTGCCCAGATAAATCGTCCGGGTATAATCTCATAGTCAATGAACCCGTCGATTGAAAGAAAGTTTTGCGCACTAAATGTTCCATCTACATATTCTTGATGATCAAGTTGCAGAGAAATTTCAGATTTTATTTTATCTATTGACTCTGTAAATAAAAAACCTACATAAGGCTCAATCACTGTATCTGCAGTAACTGGTCGGATTAATCCAGAGTCATTACCTCGGGTAACATTACTACGCGACTCAATCTGAAAGCCGAATCTGGGAACAAACTCACCCGCCTGAGCAACAGCCACCAAAGCGGTGAATAAAATAAATATAGTTAGGGACAGAGATGCACGCAAGTTCATTAATCTATAACCATTATTTAATATCGTCGTTTTGTTCATGGTTTTTTATTTAGCGAGGTTTGTTGATAGATTTTTCATTCGAGGTGCGCCACAAAGGACAGTCCCCATCAGTTTTTTGCTATCAAGTTTAGCTAAGCCTTTTTTAATTTGAGCCTGTGAAACTTTCCCATAAGGTATGCATACCAAAACTAGGTCTACATACTCGTTAAGAAGCTCGACATCAGCCACTTGATCAATTGGCGGGGCATCGAAGATCGTAAATCTCTCTCGCGGAAAACGACGGGTGACATCCTTAATTAAAATTCTCATGCGTGTGGTTCGCATATATTCAGAATTTAAATAGTCTGAACCGCCAAAGGGAATCACACGCATACGTCTTATCCCCGTTGGCAATAAAATATCGCTTACTTGAATCTCATCATTCTCGATGAATTCCGCCAAACCGGCCTCAATAGGGTCTGAGCCATACAGCACCGAACCGGTATTCCACAACTCAAGTAATAAAGATGTTCGAGTTTCATCAGAGGCAATCGCTGATGCCAGATTTCGAGCGATCTGGCTGGATTGTTTGGCATCACCTATTGATGTCACCAACACGGAACTCGCAAGCCCAGGTTTTCTCAGTGTGATTTTATTGCGTAGCCCTTTAATCAATGAATGCGTTATTGCATTATTATCTCGTTCGTAGATCAACTGATGGGCATCCATTTCCTCTCTTGAAAATGTAAATGGCTGTGACATACACTTGATTTGTTCTCTCGCTTCAACACTTCGAGCAATGACCCCATCTTCGTATTCAAGGTGGCGACGCCTGATGGTTCCCCCACCAGAAGAAGTGACATTTTTGCTATCACTGATTTTTTCCAATACTTGACCAATATGAGATTTGGGCATTATCTAATCCTCAACTAGTCTCTTGCAGCATTTTCAGTACGCTAATCAGCGCTATGCCCGCAAAGGTTAATAAAATTACAAATTGTCGCATCCTGTCTCCAGACTTGAAATCCCTCAGTTGCTTATCACTAACGAATTCTGGGACCATTCCAAGCACTGGAACCTTGAGCTTACTCATTATAGCTTCCGGCGCTCTCACTGTTGAATCAACCAGTTGCCTGAAATACATCAAAGCCACTGGTAGCAGCATACCGAATATTAGACCGGCTAAAACAAAGTGATAGAACTGTAGACCAGAAGGTAGGCGAGGTAAAAATGCGGGCTCATAGATTTTTAGATTCAGGCCTTTTTGCTGCTCATCAATTTCCTTAGAAACGCGCGCAGCTTCTCTACGGGTTAATAAATCTTCGTAGAGTTTCTTGTTGACATCATAATCACGATTTAGCTCAGCTAACCCAGCATCACTGGTATGCACAATATTACCTTTTTTTCGCTCTCCAACAATATTGTCTCTCGTAACAGAAATACGTGTATTGAGCGTAGCAATTTTTGTCTTTGCCTGGGATAACTGTAATTTAATATCCTGATAAACCTGATTGGCTTTAAATCCGTCTTCAACACCAGCAATGCTATTTGAAGGATCAGACTTTTCCAGCTTTATCTGGCGCCTTACATCTTCAATTTGATATTTGACACTTTGAATATCCGGGTACTCTTCGTGATAACTCAACCGCAATTCAGAAAGCCGATCCTGCAAACTCTGTAACCGTTTCAAATACTGAGATTGTCTTGCAATACTAACTGTCGCTTGCACCTCTCCAGATAACTCACGCTCCAGAGAATTCTTTTTAATCATGGCTTCCCTGAGATCTAGCTGTGATTGATCCAACACTTCCTGCAATCGATCAAGGCGTTTTGAAATGGCCTCTTCGGAACCAGCTCCTGTTTCCAGACGAGAAGTTTTGAATATTTTTAATTTATCTTCAGCTACCAGCAGTTTCTTGTGGTAAGACTTTACCTGCCCATCAATAAACTGAAAGGCTTCTTCACTTTCAGAAGTATGGTAACTATGAATATCATTAATGAATATTTTTGTGAGTTCAGTTGCAACTCGTTTTGCTTCTTCAGCGCTTTCGTTGGTATAACCAATCTTTAGGTATTTATCACTGCCCACAAGCTCGACTTCAATACTAGATTTCATTTCTTTAAGAAGTATCTCGTCGTCCAAACTTTCTATATCACCCTCTAAATAGCCCAACTGTCGCATTAATTTTGCCACAGTCGTTCTACTATAAAGAATTTCTTTGGCAACCTGAGTCCAATCAGTTTTGTTGCCGGTCGAAACTGCAGCACCCTCCAAAATGGGCTCGAGTACCGTCTCTCCACCCATAATCAAGGTTGAGGTAGAGGTGTACATTTTAGGCTCAAAATAACCAACGGCGGTTAAGGATAACGCAATCAACGAAAACAACAGTGTCATCATCCATTTATGCTGAACGATATTTCTTATTAACAGTTTGTAATCAGTTTCTACTGAATAACGCATAAGTCCTTCTTTGTATCTTTCTGAATTGCACGGCAGTCATTAATAGTCCGCCGCATAGTAATTATTTGTTACTAACCTTAAAAGAACCTTTCGGGAACTGTAATCACATCACCTGGCATCAAAGCATGGTTAGTGCTCAAATCGCCTTTTTTCAAGATTTTTTTCAACTTAACCTGCAAGACTTTTCCACCTTCTTTTTGGCGATACAATCTGGTCGCGTCTGCTGAGGCAAATTTTGTAACACCACCTGCTTCAAGGACAGCATCAAGCACCGTCATACCCTGGCGAAAAGAAATTGAGGTTGGTGTCGCTACAGCACCAGTCACTCGTACGCGAGAAAGAAACTCGTGACTTTTTAAGTCAGCGAGAATCACAGTTACTTTGGGATCACGTAAATACTGACGGAGTCGCTCTGTAATGACTTTGGATACATTGGTTGGCGTTTCGCCACCGACACGGACATCTCCGATTAATGGAACTGAAATTTTACCATCTGGGCGCACTGGTACCTGGACTGACAGGTCTTCGTTTTTCCAAACACTCACCTGCACGACATCATCAACACCAATACGATAGTCTTTTGTGTCAATCTGATTAACGAATACAGCTGAACCACTCGCTGCTGCAGTAACAGGTGCTTTTGAGACTACCGATTTTGATGCGCAGCCAGCGATTAACCAGACCATCACAACGGCGATGATGATTAATTTATTAGTCAATGAACTCATACTCCTACCAACCTCTTAAGTTATTACTTTTAAAATTTTAATTTTTGATCAACATTATTAGCTTATTTATTGCTAACCATGATCTGTGGTCT
>CAZUAW010000002.1:0-11566 GCA_964618535.1 uncultured Thiotrichales bacterium | reverse complement strand
ATGACCCTTTGTATTATAGGACAAAAAACTTAGCTTAAATCATTACTTTATGTCACATTTTTAATTCTATCCGAGATACCCCCATGACATTCTTTCTCTTGCAGGCAGCAATCATGAAGAACAAACGCGATGAGTATAGCGGTGATCAATCGAAAATCACTGGGATTTACGCACAGTTTGCCCGTAATAATTGAACCATAGACCGTTTAATGACCAGAAATATCCGTCAGAAGTTCACTATAGCGTTCACCTACCACCTGCCAATCATAGATTTGCAGTGCTCGCTGCCGTCCTGAACGAGCCATTTTCCGGGCTTTTTGCGGCGAATCTCGCAATGCAATCACAGCATTTGCCAACGCTTCCTTAGACTCGGGATTGACAATCACCCCGTGCTGCCCGTGTTGCACAACATCATGAATGGCTGGCACATCACCGATGATTACAGGCGTCTCACATCCCATGGCTTCAACTATCGTTAATCCTAAGCCTTCCATGTCACCACCAACAGCAACGCTAAAGGGAAGCACGACCATCGCAGCGGAGTGCAGGTGAGTTACCAATTCAGAGTGAATACATCGCCCCAAAAAACTGACCTCCGAGCGTAAACCAAGGGCGTCAACCTGGCTGGTTAGCTGATCTCGCAACGGACCATCACCGATGATTCTCAATCGGGTGTCGGGATACGCTTCTAAGACCTGCGGCATAGCCGCCAGCAATAATTTCAAGCCTTTTTTTTCTACTAACCGACCAACAAATAAAATTTCCTCCGGATGCGGTCTTATCGAATGAGAAGGTGTAAATTTTGACTGTAAATCGACGCCCATTGGCATAATTTTGATGGCAACATTTGAGTCTAGCCGCCTGACAACATCAACCATCGGCTTGCTCACCACGGTCAACTGCTCACAATGTTTGAGTACAAATGTCTTTAGGTAGAGACTTAGTTGATCTTGAAAGCCGTATAAATCACCACCATGAGAGGTACACAAAATGGGTAAAGAGGAGCGGGAAAGCTTTTTTGCTAATACAGCAATCAAGCCTTGCGGAATCAGCCAATGAGCATGAATAACAGTAACATCGTAAGATTTGATGATCTTGATTGTTGCTATCAGCTGCCCTAAAAAGAACCAGGGTACTAGCAACCAGTACCACGGATACCGCCCCAGCTTGGCGGCAATACCTCCCTCATAAGCGAGCTTTTCAAATTGCTCTGGGGCATAGCGAAAGCGCTTTACCCGCAATCGTCCAAACTGCTCTTCACTCGCGGCACCTCGACAGTGGGGGGCTAAAACAATTAATTCAAAGCGTTCATTGATGTGATTACAAAGATCATAAATAAAGCGGGGTTCCGAGTCTCTTTTCCAGCGGGGAAAGGTAGAAGCTAACACCAGGACAGTCTGCTTGCTCATGATAGCGTTAACGAATGATTAGAATTCGACACGATCATAGCGTGTCTGCGTAATCTGCTCTGACACCAGACCCAATAAAAAAATCATTACAGCAGTCGACAGCATCAGTGCCGACATATTGGTAAAACGCCCAATGGTGATATAGGTATATAGATAGTATCCAAAGCCGGTAAAGAGGAAAGCGCCACTCACTGGTAGAAACACGCGCAATGGGGAATACAGCGTGGTAATTTTCAAAATTAAGAGTAAAAAACGCACCCCATCCTGCACAATCTTGATTTTACTCTTACCGACTCGGGGAGCTGCATCAATCGGCAAATACTTTAGCGTCAAGCCGCTGCGTAAATAAGCCAGCGTGCTGGTGGTGGGATATGAAAAGCTATTCGGAAACAAATACAAAAAATGCAGTACTGTATCGCGTTTAAAAATACGCATTCCTGATGTCAGATCTTCAATCGGAAAACGCGTAACGTAGCGCGCCAATCGATTGTAAACACGGTTTGCCAAACTTCTGCCGAGTGATGCCTGACTGCCTGATTGTCGCGCACCCACCACCAGATCATACTTTTTCGCCGCGATCACAAACTCGGCAATATTGTCAGGATTATGCTGACCGTCGCCATCCATCATCAGCACATATTTTCCTCGGGCGTAGCGAATACCATTTTTAACTGCCGCGCCATTCCCAATATTATAGGGGTGGCGATGCACCCGTGCACCCGCTTGTTCTGCCTCGGCTGCGGTCTCATCACTGCTACCATCATCGACCACCAAAACTTCGTATTCTGGATAGAGTTCGATAATTCGCTTTACAGTGATCGCTATCACCGCGGCTTCGTTATACGCCGGGATGATCACGGAAACTTCAGGATTTGTCATTTTGAATCTGCCTGATAATGATCGCCATGTACTTTAATAATCTGGTATGCCGGAGATCGATCCAGAACCACTTCAAGGCTTGATGATTTGCTTTTGCCATAAGTAAAAAATTGATTGAAAACTGAACCAGAAAAATAACCATCGCTGATCACCAGCATGCCTTTTTTGGCGGAGTAATCGACATTCACACCGTTTTCAACCTCATAGTCTCGGCGCTCAAAAGAACCACCTTCTGATCGAAACGCACCCACCATCAAACTTTCTTCACCCAGTTGAATAGCACCCTTTTCGATATCCAGCTCAAACCCTCGGGAAACCAGCTTTCCATCGCTTTCTGTCACACCCAAAACGGTACGATGATAAGGGTGCGTACCCTGTTGTAGCATATTGTCCCAGGAACCCAGCCAATACCACCAGTAACTAATTTGCGTCAGCCGCCAATCTAAAAATAAATACACAGGACGACCTGCTGGTGGAAACAAGAATTTTAACCAGTACTCTTTATCCTTTGCCAAAGGTGTATTTTCCAGCATATCTGCCGCTTTTTCTGGTCCGAGAAAAAGCGCCTTGAGTAACAACTCGTAGCCTGACTCTGCGCTCCCCACAGCATTATAAAATGCTTTGGTGCCTTTAATCCCGTGGGCCACGTAAAACTGCATGAAATTACTGGATAGCCTTTCACTACCGGTCACCAGCGGCAAGCCATTATAAACAGAGCGCTCACCACCATGAACCTGACCATCATTAATGGTCGAGCGGCGCGCCCAATAATTGAGTGGATAACCATGATCCCACCAGCCCCAGACAACAGCATCTTCCTCACTATGCCGGTTGAAATAGTCCATACCCTCAATAATCGCGGGTGTCTCATGCGGAAAACGCGGCACTTGTAACATCATCTGATAGCCTGGAAGCGCGGATGCCACTACCAGTATTGGTGCAACGAAAACCATCAATGGTTTACCTGCTGTACCCATTCGCCAGATTCTGGAAGCAAGAAATCCGATACCCAGAGCAACCGCTGGCGCAACATAGATTAAAAACCGCCCCGCAAAGAGAATGGCCATAACCGCCAAACCTACCGGTACGGCCAGAAATAGCGCATCTTTCGGGTTTTTAATCACCAGCCAGAGTAGCCCAATCACCGCTAGCACTAATATCAACGGGCTGCCTATCGATGCGCCAATAATCTCCGCCAGAGGCATCTTGCTTTGCTCTGAAATGGTAATACCGATATTGGGAAATAACCCGGTTGTTTCCTTCGAGACGTAGCTAAATTGCGCAAAAACGCTGTTGACCATATCGAGAGGAAAGCGCCATCCCTGCCACAACAAAAGCACCAGTACATAAGCAAATCCAAGCAGTCCCAACCAACGCCACTCTGAACCCTCAGGGCGATAATGAAATATTAAAGCAATCAGCAACGGCGCACTGGTTAGAATCACCGCCATTTGCGGTGTCTGATCCCACCACCAGACAGTGATTAACGAAGTCGTCAACCCAGCTGCAAGATAAGCATAGCGTCGCAAATGGGAAATCACGCCAAACTTGAGGAAAAACCAGCTGGCAGAAACCACCAAGGTTACCAACAAACAATCGGTATCAAACCAACCAAGACCGCTACGTAAAATATAATAGGGAGAAACCAGAGAGATCAAAGCGGTAGATAACCCCATGAAAACACCGCCAAAATGTTTACCCATACCGTACATGGGAAACGCAAGCAGTACACCGAGGAACGCCGGCAGTAAAACACCCACCCAATTCAAACTAAGTGGTGTCAGCGTGGCTACCCCGGCAGCCAGAATCGACATCAGCGGAGGGGGCATTGGCCGGAGCGGAGGATCCGGTATGGCACGCATCTGATCAACTACCGCATAGGTGCCTTCCATCAGGTCTCGAGCCAGCGTCAGGTAGTAGTAGCCATCAAACGTGGTGAGAATGGGTTCACCAAAGTAGAGCGCCAGATCAGGCTGCTCGAACCAATCCATCAGCGAGTCAAGACGCAGCAGTAAACCGACAGTCAAAATCAGAATAAACGCGAGGATCTTAATCAGTCGCCTGCCATTATCCGTCCAGATTCCCGTATTGACATCAGGATCAAACTCTGGAGAAATCATGTTATCGCTGTTCATTTGTGTCCATACTGATAAAGGGGTTCATCCTAAGTTAAATTGAGCAATAGTGATGAAGTACCCCGGTTCGGCGGTCTTAGCCGTCTGACGGGATAACCGATCGGACAAACGGCACCGTGACTCGACGCTGTTGTGCCAGCGCTTCGCGGTCAATGGTATCTACAAGTTTTAACATTGCAGCCAAATCGCGCTGCGTGTGGCTGACAAGGTATGAAACCACTTCGACTGGAATTGTCAGTCCCTGCCCGTCACCACGCTTGATTAAAAACTGTTCCAAATCATCATCCGCCAATGCTTTCAGTTGGTAGACCGGCCCCCAACCAAGCCTTGATTGTAAATCCTTTAGCGGCGTGATCATTGCATCGGGGGGTTGGGCGGCGGTCATCGCAAGGCGAGAGCCAGAATTCCTTAAACGATTGATCAGATGAAACAGTCGCTCCGCCCAGACTGGATTCTGACTCACTGCATCAATATCATCGAGGCAGACAATCGAAACATCTTCGAGATTATCAAAGATGTCAGCACCAGCATCTGTTAACAGTGAAAGCGGCAAGTACACCATTTTCACCCCCAGCTCGGCTGCCTGCATACAGAGACTTTGCAATAAATGGCTTTTGCCGTTGGCGTTAGAGCTCCACAGATAAACCTGCGGCTCGCCCTCAGGTTTCAATAGCTGCTGCAATGCCTGAACGGCAGCGGCGTTGCCACCTGCAATATAATTATCAAAGGTTGAACGCTGATCAAGCTGTATCGGTAACGGAAGTTGTTTCAAGACGTTTTACTATTGTTTCTTTTCGCTTGGAGACGTTTCTTGATAAATGTCGCTTTCCAAATAACGGCGGTGTAAATCTCGCACCACCACTGCGATAATCGCGGCCACAGGCAACGCCAGCAACATTCCGCCAAATCCAAACAACTGTCCGCCAGCCAGCACCGCAAAAATCACTAACACCGGATGTAAACCAATCCGATCACCTACCAGTAATGGCGTCAGCAACATGCCTTCCATCGCTTGTCCAACTGCGAACACGCCAACCACTGGAATGAGTTGGAATGCATCATGGGTTTGGAACAAAACAGCGATACCCGCCACCACGATACCAACGATAAACCCCAAATACGGTACGAAACTTACAACGCCCGCCAGCATCCCAATCAGCAACGCAAACTTGACACCCGCAAGCCACAGTCCAACGCTGTAAATCGTTCCCAGACTAATCATCACCAACATCTGCCCGCGTAAAAATGCACCCAGCATGGAATCAGCATCTTTCACCACATGCGTAATCTCCGGTTCCAGTTTTCGCGGCAGCAAATGACCAATGCGATCAACTAAAACATCCCAATCTCTTAACAGGTAAAAGGTCACCACAGGAATCAAAACGAGGTTTGCAATCCACGTCAGCAGTTTTGCACCTGACTGACTCACGTAACCCATCACTGTCGCAGCAACGCCACCCGCTGTGCTCCAATTTTGCTGCACCATCGCGGTCAGCGATGACAAATCAAACTGTTCGGGAGATAGCCCAGTTTTGTCTACTAGCCACGGCAATACATTGGCTGACGCCCAATCGAAATAGCCCGGCAAAGCCTGCAAGAGTAGAATTAGTTGCTGCTGGGCAATCGGAATCAGCAACAGCAGTAGTAGCCCCACCACCAAAGTCATGGCGAAAAACACAACAACCACAGCCGTGGTTCGCGATAATTTCCATCGCTGTAATTTATCGACTGCTGGATCACCCAAATAGGCAAACAACGCGCCCAACAGGAAAGGCGTGAGCACCGGTGACAACAAATACAACAGCCAACCAAAACCAAAGAATCCAACCAGAAACAGCCATTTCTGTGAATCAGTCATTGTCATGCGTTCATCCTCATAAATTTATTCCTCATGATGAAGAAGCCGCACGGGTTTTCTTTAACCAGATTGTGACGTATGCGATTCCGCTAACTAGCGTTGAAATCAGTAGTATGACAGCCAGGCTGTCGACCCATTTTACCGGAATGAATTGATAAGAAAGATGTGCCAGTAACGCCATGATCATCAAAATCTGCACGCCTGTATTGAATTTCCCGAGCAGGATTGGCTCCATTTTCAGAGATCGGGTCACAAACTGATACGCCGATGCTCCAACCACGATGATGAGATCGCGCATCAGCACCACCACGAACAACCACCAGGGAATCACACCTTGCCAGTAAAGACAGTAAAACGAAACAATCATCAGGGTCTTATCGGCAATGGGATCGAGCGTTGCGCCTAACTCGCTTTGCCATTTAAATGCCCGCGCCAGAAACCCATCCAGAGCATCACTAAAACCGGCAATCCCAAACAGCCAGAATGCCGCAACATACTGTTCTTTCAGAATCGCGTACGCCACCGGCGGAATCAGGAACAACCTGAAGATGGTGATGATGTTAGGAATATGGCGTAATTGAATCATTTCAACCGAAATGATACCTGAAAACCAGTGCTGAAAAAATCAGGCAGCAATATGAAGAATGCGTTGCCGGAAGTCCTCAATGGGATATGGCGTGCCAACCGCGTAGCCCTGTAAATAATCCACCCCAAGCCGAGATAATGATTTTGCGATTTCTTCTGTCTCTACAAACTCCGCAACCACCATCATTTCCATAGCCTGAGCGATGTCGATAGCAGCCTTGACCAGTGAACGATCAACTGGATCTGTTTCAGTATTTTTAATCGCTGAACTATCAATCTTCAGAAAATCAATTTTTAAATGTTTGAAATGGCTGAAAGAACTCATACCAACACCAACATCATCAATCATAAATCGGCACCCTAGCGCTGACAGCTCAGAAATAAAGTAGTCAGCTTCTGCAAGATGCGCAGAAATTGTTGTCTCACTCAGTTCGAAACAGATATTCGCGGGACAAACTTCATACTCTGTGAGTTTGTCGATCACGAAAGTTAAAAATTCTGGTTGGCTAATGGATGCTGATGAAATATTAAAGCTGATTAAACTGATTGTGTCGTCACGCACCCCAGCTTTGGTAATCGAACTCATCACATCGTCTTTAAATACTGATTCAATCACCCAGCGATCAATTTCTGGCATCAGCCCGTAGCGATCTGCGACGGGTAAAAATGCGCCTGGCAAGACAACATCCATATTGTCATCGAGCATTCTGATCAATACTTCAAAAATACCGGATTGGCGAAAATGCTTACCACTGGTTGGACGTATCGGCTGCACATAAAGAAACATTCGATCATTTCTTAGCGCATCACGAATTCGAGGAATCCAATCAACCTCTGGTCTGACTGCTTTGGCTTTGGTATCCGGCTGAAACATTTCAACTCGATTTTTGCCCTGCTCTTTGGCAACAAAGCACGCTGTGTCAGCCTGTTTAAAGACACTCTCTGAGTCTAAACTATCGGTATCCATCATCGTTGCACCAATACTGACACCAATTGAAAAAGGTTTTCCTGCGTGGATAAAACGGAAATTATTGATCTCCGTCAAGAGCTTCTCAGCAATAATTAGAACTTTTTCTGGCGTGGTATCCGTTAGAAAAATACCAAACTCATCCCCACCTAATCGCGCCAACGAATCACCGCCGCGTAACACCCGATTAAAAATCGTCCCAACCTGGCGAAGTAGCAGGTCTCCAGCCTGGTGACCACAAGCATCATTCACCACCTTAAAACGATCCAGATCAAGAAATAGCACAGCGTGCTGATTGTCAGAAAAACTGATATTTTTTAACGCAGATGCGACCAGTGAGCAAAATGCGCCTCGATTCATCAAGCCAGTCAGTTGATCTGTATTCACCTGCTCTAGCAGAGTTTCCCGCAATTCACGCTCACGCGAATTATCGTGCAATATCACCACCGCGCCACTCACCGCCTGCTGTTCAAAGATGGGCGCAACAATATATTGCACCGCGCTCTTTCCTTTTTGGGAAACAAGATTGGTATCCACGGTACTGCGCATTGTGCGTTTCAGGCTGATGGATGCCATCACCGGATCCATGTGATTGGCGGTGCGTGTTTCAACCAGTTTAATTCTTTGGTTCCAGGGTTTGCCCTGCATTTGTTCAATGGAACACCCCGTTAACCCAACTGCTGCGGTGTTCATGTATTTAACCCAACCATTCGCATCCGTTGTAATGACACCATCGCCAATGGAAGACAGCGTCACTGAAGCGAGTTCGTTCACTTTTTGCAAATCCTTTTTAGTGCGTTGTTGCAGGCGGTAGTTACGTAACGCGAAATAGACCGCTGACATAATTAACAACAATACAATCACCAATACTTGAAGGACTTTGATGGCGTGATCATGTACCTGAAATTTTTGAATGGTGAGTCCAAACCCGAAATCGGGCCCTTCAACCATATATTGATCAGTCATTGCAAAGGAGCTTGTCGAAACATTCTCAGGCGAAAACAAGGTTTTTGATGCAAGATCCAGTGGCAGAGCGAATTGCGGATCGTTATGCAACAATAAGCCACCATTCTCATCGATCAAAAAAGGATCGGCACCCAATGTTTCTCGCAAATACGCCATAGACTGTTTACTGCCTAGCTCAATACCACCGCATAAGATTGCCAGCGTTTCACCTTCACGATTAACAGGAAACTGAAGTTTAAGAAAGACTTTCCCGGCACCCGCAACAAGGACACGATAATCTTCGTTACAAACTGAACTGGTCGGTGCCACACCCGCTGTGGATTCAACCTCTGCCAACTTTTGCTCATCAGAAACAGTGAAAATCTGCATAAAATCAAGGCCAGACCCTTCAAACTCTTCCTTTAAGTAGTGGCCTAGCTGCGCATACATATCCAACGCCAGAGTCACTTTAAGCGCATCATCGTCAGAAATTCTGGATAGTTCTCGCTGAATCACTGATAGCTTTTGATCAATCAGTACTTCGAACGTCGAAAGCCCCGCTTCCAAACGCTCACTGTAAGCCTGATTCACCTCACTGAGTAGTATTTTCCCGATTACCGCAATCGACAAAAACACAGGGACCAACAATGCCAGAGCGGCATAGAGCTTATAATGAGGCTTGATTATTTTTAATATCGTCTTCACGACCAAATCCCTTTCTTATTATTATTGCCTGATTTTCTCAGGGTTTTCCTTAGGAGAACTACTGGTTTGCGATCACAGGAATCGAATCACCAGCTGTTCATCCCGTGACTGTATAGTGAAGATGACAAACAACCAATGAATCCAGTCACGCTGTCATTGTCGCCAAGCACAGCCTGAAGTCTGTACTAGGGACTAAGTCCCCCATTAATTGATGTGATACATACTGATACTGACTCAGACCAATCTCTACCCTATTTCATAACTTGGGACTTGGCTTAAATTGATATGGCAATCCAAAATATAAAAATATTTTCTATATTCCTCGCGCTAATAACATTGTTTTCCTGCGCAGTGACACAGAAGTGGACGCAGCCAGAAAAGCCAGCCGACCTTACCCTCGGTGACTACCAGTATGTGAAAAAATACATGGCGTGGTTTATTCACCAGGAAATGAAAAAAAATAACACCGTTGGCTTAAGCGTTGCACTGGTCGATAACAATAAAATAATCTGGCAGCAGGGTTTTGGTTACGCCGATAAAAAATCAAAAATTAAAGCCACACCTGCAACCATTTACCGCGCGGGATCAATTTCAAAACTTTTTAACGCGATGGCAACGATGCAATTGGTTGAGCAGAAAAAGTTGGATATTGACCAGCCACTGGTTAAGTATTTACCGAATTTTAAAATTAAATCTCGATTTGGTAACACCGATGGCATTACGCCTCGAACTATAATGACGCACCACTCCGGCCTGCCGTCCGACTGGATTGATAATATGTGGTCGAAAAACCCTCAGTCTTTTACCAGTGTAGTCAATGAAATAAAAAATGAATACACCGCTTATCCACCTAACACGATTTTGTCCTATTCAAATCTTGGAGCCACCTTGCTCGGCCATGCTATGCAAAATGTTAGCAAAACGCCCTACGCTGATTTAATTTCAAAAAGTCTGTTGCAACCAATGGCGATGAATAGTTCTAGATTTCGGCCAGCACTTAAAGGCCAGAATGCCTCAAAAAGTTATCGCAATGGAAAATCCGTCATTGAATATCCACTTAGCCATATTCCTGCGGGAGGACTCAACACCTCGGTAACGGATTTAAGCCAGTTAGCTATGCTGGTTAATAATGACGGTAAAATAAATAATCAACAAATTATTTCTAAACAAAGTCTGGAAAAAATGTTTACGGTACAAAATGCAGATATCCCTCTCGATACTGGTGCGCGAATAGGGTTAGGCTGGTTTATTTTTGATAAAATATTGAACGGCAAGGAGCGTGTTTATGGGCATGATGGCCGCACCATCGCCCACTTGAGCAGTTTTTTGGTAGCACCAGAGTCCAAACTGGCGGTGGTAGTCATGGCGAACAGTGTTTCGGCCAGCGCCAATGAGATTGCTACCAAGTTATTACAACTTGCCTGGAATGCAAAAAATGGAAAAACGTTATTACGCACTTCTGCCACACAGACAAAAATAAATAGCACGCCGGAATTTGCCGGAATATATGCCACATTGCTAGGCAAAGCCAATATAGAAAAAAGTGCGAATAAGCATTTTGTGGTGAAAGGATCTGGCAACCAATTTGATCTTAAACCCCTGGAAAATGGAAAATATGTACTCCGATACAAACTGTTTGGATTACTGCCTGTTAAGCTTCCGGGGCTGGAGGATGTCACTATTTATAGCGAAAAGATTTCAGGGCATCACGTCATAATTGCTGAAACACCCACTGAGCGAATGCTGGCAGGCGTTCGAGTTAAACCGACGCCGATTAGCAAAGCGTGGAAACAGCGACTAGGCCAGTACCAAGTACTCAATCAACCGGAACCAGAAATGTTTCAGACAACAAACCTGGAATTGAAAATAGAAGATAATTTTCTGACGTACTATGCCAGCGGCATTTCAGGAGAAACCATCGGTCACATACTCCGTGTGATTAATAATCAGGAAGCGATTATTGAAGGCTTAGGAAGAGGCATGGGTGGAACACTTCGAGTTGTAAAAGACCCTCAATATGGCGAAATTCTCACAAGCGCTGGATTACGAGCGAGAAAAACCGATTGATTCAAAACACATCTAA
>CAZUAW010000001.1:32816-41819 GCA_964618535.1 uncultured Thiotrichales bacterium | reverse complement strand
CCAGTAGCCAAGCCTCCAGTGGTAGCAACACCAGTAGCGCCGAAACTTAAACCCCCTGTATCTCCGCCGGTTAAATCAGCACCACCGCAGGAAATGATTCCCTCGGTTGAGTTGCCAATTGTCCATTTTGAATTTGACCGGTCTCAACTGACAGGTGTCGCGAAAGCAATTCTTGATTCGTTTGTAGCCGATATTTTGCAACCGTCACCTGAGCTACGCGTAGGTATTTTTGGACATACTGATTCTGATGGGTCTGATGCTTACAATATGCCGCTTTCTATTCGCAGAGCCGATGTCGTGCGCCGCTATCTTGAATCAAAAGGTATCGAAGGCGGGAGGCTGGAGCCAAGTGGCTTGGGTGAGGGTTCTCCGGTAACACAGAACATCACCTCAGAAGATAAGGCTAACAATCGTCGGGTTGAGTTTGAGATCTTAAAATAGACTTAAAACTATATAAACGAGAAGCCGAGCTTTATGCTCGGCTTTTTTGTGTCCGTCATAGGTAGCTAATTTTGAGCGGCTAAGGAAAACTCCACCCGATGAGTAGCAAGCAAGCCGTTTGTCTTTGAGCTTTTTGGTGGAGCTTCAACTAGTTGGTCAGGGCTAAGACCGTGCGAGACTAAAAACTTGATTACGGTGAGCGCAGTGTTCTCAGTTACTTCATTGGATAATATCGGTTGATAACGCTCAACCACCAGACGCAGGTCTTTCTTGAGTTTGAGGCTGCCAGCTAGTGTTATTAATGCTGGCTCATCTTCGGCGTTGATAACCAAGCGTTTATCTATTCGTTGGAACGAAATAATCGGCAGGACTAGCTCAAAGAAGGCTTTTCGTTTGCGATGATTAGTGGGTTTTTTGAGCGGTAATCCAGTAATGGTTTGTGCTGCTGATTGGATAGATTCGGGTGGCGGATTAGTTTCGACAGCGATAATGTTTGGGTTCTCACTCATCGGCAATCCAGGCCGCTCTACTGCCTGACCAAAGCGTTTGACGAATCCAAGACCCAATACCTGAGCATCTTCATCATAGGAGGTTCCTTCTATGCGGATGGCAAAACCGTTTTCCCAGCCATACTCTATTCCAGCGCCGAAAAAAACGTGCAAGTCCTGCTTTTGCTGGCTCGGTAGTTCCGTGAAGGTATCGAGGAGGCCTACACCAATTCGCCCGTACAGCGAAAAGCCTTCGCGTTGTCCTAGTTGATAGTGACCAATTTTTTCCTTGGGTCTGAATGAAAGATAGCTTAGTAAGCTGGCACCAGCAGTAGAATAGTTGATCTTACCCGCTTTAGTGTTGCCAAGATCAATACGGGCATTACCCAGATCCATAGCATGCCCTTCAAGGCTCAGCCAACGGGTTAAGTCATAACCCAAAGTGAACCCAAGCGCCAGGTCGGATTGGTCTCCCACCGTAAATTGCGTGTTTGAAGTATTGGGTTCAAGTGTTGATTCTCCTGTTAGTCCGCTGAAATACCACCGTTCCCCAAGTCCATCATTGGCAGCGGATGCAGGAATGAGCTGCACACACAGAGCAGCCAGAAGGATGAGTCTGTAGACGAGGTCTTTTGTAAATCGCGCTGGTAAGGCCAGCTTTTTCTCCCATATCATTTGCGAATCCTGTCGCAGATTTTTGCGCGATTCTATAGGAATTCTGAGTATTTAGCTGTCAATTCGGAATAGAATGGGCGGCAAACCAGCTGAAATGGAATGAACAGAGAAAATCAGTTGGATTGTTGCAGTCCACAAGTGTTGATTTCCCTGCCACAGACGCGTAATATTCGCGCTCAATTTTTAAGTGCACCGGAGAATCCTTTGGCTAATATAGCTTCTGCCAAGAAACGCGCCAGACAAGCAGTTGTCCGTCGTGGTCACAACATGTCATTGCGCGCACGTATGCGTACCTATGTTAAGCGTACCCTTGCTGCGATTGAGGCAGGCGACAAGGATGCTGCGACAACCGCATTCAAAGAAACTGGCTCGGTGATCGATAGCTCAGTCTCCAAAGGACTGATTCACGCCAACAATGCGGCAAGACAGAAAAGCCGTTTGAACGCTAGACTTAAGCAGATGTGACTTTAGCGAAAATTCAGTTTCGCAAGAATTTTAAAAAGCCAGCTTATGCTGGCTTTTTTATTGGCTGCGCCTTTCCACTAGAATGTGCCGGGGACTTAGTGGTTATGTGTTAGAGGTAACTGCCGCTTGCGAGTCCTTTGAGCTATACCGTTTGCCAGTGATCCGGTATAGTTTCTCCCTTTTTCTTTGCTGTCATTTAAATGGAAAAACTCCTAATTCAGGGTGGTATCTCTTTACAAGGTGAGGTGCGCATCTCTGGTGCTAAAAACGCGGTATTGCCGATCCTCGCTGCGACGCTGCTAGCGGATTCTCCTTCGCTGATCAGTAATGTTCCGCATTTGCTTGATGTGACGACAATGATGCGTCTGCTAGGCCAACTGGGTGCCTCGCTGACAGTCGACGAAAAGCTCTCTATCGAAGTTGATCCTCGCTCTGTTGATAGTACCAAAGCGCCGTATGATCTGGTGAAAACTATGCGTGCTTCGATTGTCGTGCTAGGACCACTATTAGCACGTTTTGGTGAGGCGGAAGTGTCGTTGCCAGGCGGTTGCGCCATCGGCGCTCGGCCAGTGAATCTGCATATTGATGGTTTGCGGGCAATGGGTGCAGAAATCATCGTTGAGGATGGCTATATTCGTGCTAAAGCCAGCCGCCTAAAAGGTGCGAAGATCTTCATGGATCTCGTCAGTGTCACCGGCACTGAAAACCTGATGATGGCTGCAACGCTTGCTGATGGTGAGACTGTGATCGAAAACGCGGCGCGTGAGCCGGAAGTTGTCGATCTTGCCAACTACCTCAATAAGATGGGTGCAAAAATTAGCAATGCCGGTTCTGATGTCATTGCTATTGAAGGCGTTGAGCGATTAACCGGCTGTGAGTATCGCGTGCTGCCAGATCGAATCGAAACAGGTACTTTCCTGGTCGCTGCGGCAATGACGGGTGGCTCCGTGAAGATCAAAAATACTGATCCGGGGCAGCTCGATTCGGTGCTCGCCAAGCTTACCGAGGCAGGCGTTAATCTGGATGTGGGTACCGATACCATTACAGTCGATATGCAAGGTAAGCGTCCAAAGGCAGTTGATATCTACACCGCTCCGTATCCCGGTTTCCCGACTGATATGCAGGCGCAATTCATGGCGATGAATTCCGTCGCCGAAGGCACCAGCACCATCGTAGAAAACGTTTTTGAGAATCGCTATATGCACGTTCAGGAAATGCAGCGCATGGGTGCGGATATTCGGCTCGAAGGCAGTACTGCCATTATCAAGGGCAAAGAGGCATTGTTTGCTGCGCCTGTGATGGCGACCGATTTACGTGCATCTGCCAGCTTAATTCTCATGGGACTGGTTGCTGATGGTGAGACGCTGGTGGATCGGATTTATCATATTGACCGCGGCTATGAGCGTGTCGAAGAAAAACTTTCACAAATGGGCGCGGTCATCAAGCGTGTTCAGGAAATGCCTGCATGAGCGATGTACCCAAAAACGATCAACTAATTATTGCCTTGTCTAAAGGCAGAATTTTTAAAGAAACTTTACCGTTTCTCAAACAGGCGGGCATCGAGCCAACTGATGACCCGGATACCAGTCGCAAGCTGATTCTTAATACCACGCGCGAAGACGTGCGGCTGCTAGTCGTACGCGCAACCGATGTGCCTGCTTACGTTCAATACGGTGCGGCGGATTTGGGTGTGGCAGGTAAAGATGTATTGCTGGAGCAAACGGGTGGTGATCTTTATGAGCCGGTTGATCTGCGAATAGCGCAGTGTAAATTGATGGTTGCTGGTATTAAAGGTGAAGATCTTTCCAGTCGAAAACGTTTGAGGGTAGCGACTAAATTTGTCAATTCAGCCAAACGATATTTTGCCGCCAAAGGCCAGCAGGTCGATATTATTAAGCTTTATGGTTCAATGGAGCTGGCTCCGCTGGTGGGCCTCGCTGATTGCATTGTCGATCTGGTGGATACCGGTGGCACACTTAAAGCCAATGGTTTGGCTCCACTTGAGCACATTATGGATATCAGCTCACGGTTGGTGATTAACAAGGCATCCATGAAAATGAAACGTGAGAAAGTGCAGCAATTAATCGAAGAATTCTCTGCCGTGGCGGCCACTCTGGAAACAGAATGAATACCGATTCAAGTCAAGAGTTCGCGACTGACGATTTACGCATTAGGGCAGTCAAAAATGTCAGCTCGCCGGAGTCGATTCGGAACGAGTTACCGATCACTCCAAAGGCATCACGCACTGTCTACGACACGCGTATGGGTATCCAGAAAATTTTACGTGGCGATGATGATCGCCTCGTCGTCATCGTTGGCCCTTGCTCAATCCATGATCCCAAAGCGGCGATTGAATATGCTGGACGGTTGAAAAAATTACGCGATTCACTCGCTTCTGATTTGCTCATCGTCATGCGCGTGTATTTCGAAAAACCCAGAACCACGGTTGGCTGGAAAGGCTTAATTAACGATCCTGATCTGGATAACAGTTTTCACATCAATAAAGGTCTGCGCGTTGCTCGTAAGGTGTTGCTGGATCTCGCTGATCTCGGCATTCCGTCGGCAACAGAATATCTGGATTTAATCAGCCCTCAGTATATTTCTGATTTGGTCAGCTGGGGCGCGATAGGCGCAAGAACAACAGAAAGTCAGGGGCATCGTGAGCTAGCATCTGGGCTTTCCTGTCCAGTGGGATTTAAAAATGGCACCGATGGCAATATGCAAATTGCTATCGACGCTATCGGCGCAGCCTCTCGCCCACATCACTTTATGTCTGTGACCAAAGAAGGGCATTCGGCGATTTTTTCCACCGTTGGTAACGAGGATTGTCACATCATTTTGCGTGGTGGAAATGGTCAGCCCAATTATGATGCTGCGAGCATTGATGCCGCTGCTGAAGATTTAGAAAAAGCTGGGTTGGTGCCTCGCTTAATGGTGGATTGCAGTCACGCGAACAGCGAAAAAAATCATGATCGTCAGTCGATTGTGGGTGCGGAAGTTGCCAGTCAAATCACAGCAGGCGATAGTCGCCTTATCGGTGTGATGATCGAAAGCCACTTAGTTGCCGGTCGGCAAAACATTGTCGATGGCGAAGTGCCTGCCTACGGACAAAGCATTACTGATGCCTGTATTTCGATAGATGATACAGCTCCGCTGCTGGAAGCGTTAGCAGCAGCAGTTCGGATGCGCCGCGAGAATAGCAATGCTTAAAATTGCCCGGTTATCTACAGCGGATGCGGACTTTTCAAAGCAATTGGATGAGCTGTTAGCGTGGGAAAGTGTTTCTGATGATCGGGTGCTGGCAACGGTCAATGACATTCTCAAGCGGGTTCGTAGCGAAGGCGATAGCGCACTAATCGAGCTCACTGCCAAGCTGGATCAACTCAATGTCAGCAATGCCAGTGAGTTAGAGATTTCCACTGAACAAATGCAGGCAGCAACTGAAAATATCTCAGTCGAGCAGCTGGAAGCACTTAAGATTGCCGCTGATCGCGTGCGTCGATATCACGAAAGACAGCTGAGTGAATCTTGGCAGTACACCGAGAATGACGGCACAGTCCTGGGGCAGAAAATCACCCCGCTCGATTCAGCAGGCCTGTATGTACCTGGTGGCAAAGCGGCCTATCCCTCCTCCGTCATCATGAACGCGATCCCCGCCAAAGTGGCTGGTGTCGAGAAGTTGATTATGGTCGTGCCAACCCCGCAGGGACAGGTTAACGACATGGTGCTGGCAGCCGCTCAGATTGCAGGTGTGGATCGCGTATTCTCCATCGGCGGTGCGCAAGCCATTGCAGCGCTGGCATTCGGCACAGAAACCGTTCCTGCCGTGGATAAAATTGTTGGGCCCGGCAATATCTACGTCGCGACAGCCAAAAAGCTGGTGTTCGGCACCGTCGGCATCGATATGATCGCTGGCCCTTCAGAAATTCTTGTCGTTTGCGATGGCAAAACCGATCCCGACTGGGTGGCGATGGATCTGTTCTCCCAAGCCGAGCATGACCAAGATGCGCAATCCATTCTGGTTTCGCCCGATCAGCAATTTCTGGAGCAGGTCGAAATCAGCATGAACAAACTCGTGCAGGAAATACCGCGTGCAGACATTATTAAAACCTCAATTAACGACCGTGGTGCGTTCATCGCCGTTAAAGATTTGGATGAAGCCATCGAGGTCGCTAACAGAATCGCACCTGAGCATCTGGAGCTGTCCATCGACAATGCTGAGAAAGTTGCGGAAAAAGTCCGTCACGCCGGCGCGATCTTTATGGGTCGCTACACCGCAGAGGCAATCGGCGATTACTGCGCTGGTCCCAATCATGTGCTGCCAACATCCGGCACCGCTAGATTTTCCTCACCACTGGGCGTTTATGATTTTCAAAAGCGCAGCAGTCTCATCGGTTGCTCCGCCGAAGGCGCGTCCACGCTGGGCAAAACTGCTTCGGTATTGGCGCGCGGAGAAGGGCTGGTCGCACACGCACGCTCCGCAGAATATCGAATCAGATAGTTTTCAATGAGTGACTTAATTAAAAAATTAATTCGTCCAGAAATTCGCGAACTAAATGCTTATCACGTCCAGCCCTCCGCCGGACTGATCAAACTCGATGCAATGGAAAATCCGTATTCGATGCCCGAATCGCTGGTAGAAGAATGGCTGGAAATCTTGCGCAATACCCCGATTAATCGTTACCCAGACGCCGCTGGAACGGTTGTTGTAGAAAGTCTGCGCGAAGCAATGAGCATTCCAAAAAGCCAGTCAATTTTGCTCGGTAATGGCTCCGATGAATTAATCCAAATACTGGCAATGGCCATCGGCGCAGGCGGCACAATCATGTCACCTGAACCCAGTTTTGTGATGTATCGAATGATCGCAAAATTCGTTGCTATGAAATACGTAGAGTTACCTTTAAGCGCTGATGATTTTGCTCTCGATAAAAACGTAGCACTGGAGAAAATCCAGCAAACCCAACCCGATATTATCTTCTTAGCCTATCCCAATAACCCCACCGGAAACCATTGGGAAAGAGAAACCATAGAAGCCATTATTCAAGCCGCGCCTGGACTCGTGATTCTTGACGAAGCCTACGAACCTTTTGCCGCTGACAGCTTTTTAAATGATCTGGAACAATTCCCTAATTTACTCGTCATGAGAACTCTCTCAAAACTAGGCATGGCAGGTTTACGGCTCGGCTATCTCGTAGGCAGTAGTGCCTGGATAAATGAGCTGGATAAAATTCGCCTACCTTACAATATTAATTCACTCACTCAGGCAAGCGTCAGCTTCGCGCTAAAACATCACAGCATATTTAAAGAGCAAGCAGAAATAATAAAAGCTGATCGCCAAACTCTCAGCGATAATCTGAGAGAAATCCCCAGCATCAAAGTCTTCCCCAGCAACGCAAATTTTATTTTGTTCCGTACCGAAAAAGACAAAGCCGGAGAGATCCATCAGCAATTAAAAGATGCTGGAATTCTAATCAAAAAACTAGATGGCAGTCACCCAGTGCTAAAAGACTGCCTAAGAGTTACCGTCGGAACGAAAGAAGAGAATAAACAATTTCTCTCCTCGATTCGCCAGCAAGCTGTGCGGATACACATTAGCTGAGTTCAGCCTTCACTTTGGCAAGAATCTCATCGGCTTCTTTTGCTACGGCCAGAATCTCTTCATTGTCAGTTAGAGAAAACACGGTTTTTGGATCCATGAAGTAGAACGTGGTTTTTCCATCATTCTCACTCGCTACAATGTTGCAAGGCAGTAATGTTCCTGCGCGCGGATCAGCGTCGATGACACGTTTGGCAAGCTTTGGATTGCAAGCGCCCAGCATCCGGTATCCAGGAATATCTTCATCGAGCTTGTTCTTGATGATTGCCTGGACATTGACGTCACTGACGATGCCTAGATGATGGTTTTTTAGAACTGCTGTGAGTGTTTTAATAGCGTCTTCTATGGATTGGTTTACGGTGACATCAAATGCATACATGGGATTGTTCTCGGGTTGAATTGAAGTTTGTGGTGAGTCTTACGATGAATGCCAAAGGATAAGCGTTAAGTCATGCAGCTACAATCAGACAGATGGGGTACGTCTGTCCTACGGGTACTCCCAGCCGCTTTATTCACCTCTAAATCAAGCAGGATGTTCAGCTAATATTCATGATGAAGACGGTAATATTTACGCTTAGCCTCGAATAACGCAAGGGTGAGTCTCAATTTAACATCAGTTTTCAGTTGTTCTGACAAATCAATGTTAAACCTCAATTTTTTTGTGTAGGGTGATCGCTTAAACCGTAGAGCGTCCGCTTTCATTTCAATATATTAGGAGATTAAGTATGAGTAAGTTTTTAAATGCAACAGGGATTGTGCTGGCACTCATCGTTGGTTTGATGGCTAGCACATCAGCAATGGCCGCATCAGCTTGTAAAGGTAAGGCTAAAAACAGCTGTAGCAGTAGTTGCACCTGGGTTGATAGTTACAAGACAAAAACGGGTAATAAAGTGAATGGCTATTGCCGTACTAAGCCGGGAAAGTCCAGCTCCTCCAGCGCAGCTAAAACCAGTAAATCAAAGAGTAAAGCCACTACTTCTGCCAAGAGTAAGAAATCCACATCCACATCCACAAAGAAGGCTGAAAAGTCA
The DNA here is from genome assembly GCA_964618535.1 of uncultured Thiotrichales bacterium. Classification (GTDB taxonomy): domain Bacteria; phylum Pseudomonadota; class Gammaproteobacteria; order UWMA-0217; family UWMA-0217; genus HyVt-560. Next base: position 33,123 of record CAZUAW010000001.1, on the reverse strand, counting down.
AAAGACAAAAAATCTATTAAAGCTAAGAAGTCAGGTAAAAAAGATAACAAAGCCAAAGCATCTAAAAAGTCTGGTAAGAAAGACAAGAAAGCTGATAAGTCCAAGAAGAAATCCAAAAAGAATGACAAGTAGTGTATTTAAGATGAAAGCTTGAACCGGCCATTGTCCGAGGTTTTAGTCTGAAAAAAAGATGGTAATAATCGTTCTTGCCTTTTATCGTATTCAATTAATCCCGCCATCAGGCGGGATTTTTTTATGGGAACCTTTTTCTATCCAGTCGCATCTGGTGGTTAGTGGGATATCTCTA
>CAZUAW010000001.1:26227-32716 GCA_964618535.1 uncultured Thiotrichales bacterium | reverse complement strand
TGCGCTGCATTCATCCGCCTGGAGGGGCAACCGCATTAGTCGCTGTGGTTGGCGGTGAGCAGATTCGGGAGATGGGATATCAGTTTGTCATGATGCCGGTTGATTAATGTGCTGGCGCTATTGGTGGTAGCATGGTCATTTAATGGATTGTTTGAGTGGCGTCAGTACCCCGTATATTTGCAAAAGAAAAATACTAAATTTGATCAAGATACAGAGGTGTATGCGGCAATTAAGCATGAAGATTTTGTTTATGCGCTAAGTGAAATAGATTCGTTTGTAGATATAACTGAAGATGAGCTATTAAGAATTTATGCGTTGGCTACGAATAATACTGACCAGTAAATTTCCACACCCAAAATAAGGCTCAGCCGATCGGCAGAGCCAATGGCGTCATTGACCGCGCCTAACTTGCCCGAAGCGCTGATGTTAGAAGGTTGTGGTAACTCTTCCGCTTGGCTTGAAGCAAAATGGCTTTTCGACTGATAGTCAATAAATTGACTGTGATTGTGATAACGAAAGGTACTCCCCAAATCTTTCGTCTTTTTACCGGTATTAACTATCGGGTTTTTTAAGCCGTCTGTAATAACTACGGAAAAAACGCTACTCACTTCCAATGCGAACTCGTCACTGCTTAGTACTGTGGGCGATACATAATCATAAAAAGACTGCGCTAATGATTCAGTCTTGCAAAATAGATGAATAAAAACCAAGCGGGATTAACACTGATTGAGCTACTGATTACACTCGGAGTTGTCTCGATATTAATGAGTGTTGCTTTGCCAAGTTTTCAGAGTTTTACGGTGAGGAATAATAGTATTGCGCAGATCAGTGACTTGATGGTTGATTTGCAATTTGCCCGTAATGAAGCAGCCAAAGCCGGTGTCGCAACGCGTATATGCGTGGGAAATAGCACCGGCTGCCATACGGGTTGGGGTACGGGATGGCAGCAAGGCTGGGCAGTGATTAATAATTCAACAGGCACAGTATTAAAAGTACACCCCGAGATTAAAAGCAGCGATGTTTTCACTTCCCTAGATGGTGTGACTTTAACCTCGTCCGTGGATTTTAATCGCTATGGTTTTAGCGCACCTCGGGTTTTTAAGTTATGCGATCAACTTGATCAGGCGAGAGCCGTGTTGCTCTCCAGAACTGGCCGGATTCGCTTGGCGACAGATACTGATAGCCCGACCAATGGACTGGTTGACGATGATGCCACTAATGATATTACTTGCCCATAAATAGCAGAAAAATCGAAAAAAAAAATAAAAAAATGAAACAAACAAAAATAAAACGACAATTGGGAACTAGCCTGGTGGAAATTCTCGTCAGTATGGTCGTGGCATCGCTGGGGCTGCTTGGTGCGGCTAAATTGCAATCGCTGGCGATCAACCAAACTACCAGTGCCAGCTCGCAAAGCTTTGTCGCCATCGCGGTGGATAATCTTTCTTCAATGATGAAATCCAATCAAGCGTATTGGCGAAATAGTGCTTTTCCAGATCCTTTTAATATTTCAATCACACCAGGGAATGCAACGCTAATTAGCGGTACAGGTGCAGGTACGCTGGCGGCAACCACCAAGAATTGTGGTACTGCCGCAAACTGTGATGAAGAAGAGTTGGCTGCGTTTGATTTACGTGCCATCGCGTCAGATTTTGCCACCTCAACAACCGGAGGTGGTTTTCAAATTCAGCGGGTCGGTTCGGCTTTACCACCAGTGTTTCGGGTGACAGCGCAGTGGAATGAAAAAATCATGAGCTTAGGTGGCAATAGCACCAAATACGGCTCGGGTACAACGGCCTCTAATTATCAGGTTTTGATGCGGCCATGATACGAAATCAATTAAAAGCGCAACAAAAAGGTGCTGGATTAGTCGAGATGATGGTTGTCATGGTACTCGGTTTGGTGATGCTCGGTGGCACTGGTAGCTTGTACGTGAATTTTAAAGAGTCATTTCAAGTGCAAAAGTCGCAGGCTAATTTCCTAGACTCATTTCGTTATTCTGGCACGCTGGTGAGTGGGATTTTACGCCAGGCAGGTTATGCCTCGATTATGGTTAATGGCACCTTGCTCAATGATAAGTCTGATGTGTTTGTTGTTAACGGTAATTTCACCGCCTCCAACCAAGTGGTTTTTGGTGAGCAAAGTGCTGTCACCAATGTTGTTCAATATTTGCAGAATGGGTCAACCCAAACGATTGCAAGTTTACCCAATGATTCTGTCTCGATTCGATTTATGGGTGGTACAGAAATTTTTCGTTGTTTGGGCAGTCAGGCTAATCTGGATGGTGCTCAGTACCGAGCAACATTTAAAGTTAATACAGATTTTCAACTTGAATGTGAAGATGAAATTATTGCTGGCGCACCGCTGGAATCGACGACTGATATTTTGGTTGGAGAAAATTCTGGCAGCGTATTATCGCAGCTCCGTGTGTTGGGATTAGGTGCTTGGTATGGAGAAGATAATTCGGGTAATGGCTCGGTCGACCGTTATCGCCGCGCTAATGCGGTGAGTGATTGGACGCGTGTTAAATCGGTCACTTTAAGACTCACTGTTCAGTCAGGGAATATGCAGCCACGCAACTTAAACTACGTCGTGCATTTACCTAATGCACCGGTAGATGCCTGATGGCTAGGTTTATTCCACAGAAATCGGGTAGAAAACAAAAAGGCTACGTGCTGGTTAGCATGTTGGCATTAGTGACTGTGATGGGTGGTCTTGCGGCAAGTATGTACAGCGATGTCTCCAGCCAGGAGAAAATGTCATCGAGTTTGCGCATGAAAAAACGCGTATTAAGCGCTGCCGATTCAGCAGTGCAAAGTGTTTGGAATGTGGATGAATTGCTGGGCAGTGCGGGTACAGACCACACCGCTGTGAGAGCAATTAACAAGGATGCTGACTACGATACGACTTATCAGGATCTGGATGTTGCTGCCACAGTTTGTTTTGGTGGTAATGGAGATTCTGGGTTTGGCGGTAATGATCTGGATGCTGATGACAGTTCTGATGTGGGTGGTTTTGGGTTTTTTGTTTTTACTGCGTATGGCGATGCCACAAATACAGTGTCGGGTGCAACATCTCGAATTGCTATGGGTGGTTTTATGCAGGGGCCGTTGATTAGTTTGCCAGCAGTAACTCCTTGTCCGTAGCGCTTGAATTTAATTAAAGGTTTCCATTAAATGAATATTCAGTCTATTAGAAAAAATAGTAAATTCTTAATTCTTCTATTAATGGTTTCTCTGCAAACCGTTCATGCTGAAGATATTGAAGTATTTCAAAATGCGGCAGTAGCGGGCAGTAAGCCCAATGTGATGTTTGTATTTGATACTTCAGACAGTATGAGTGCGGTACCTTCTGGCGCATCAATTACCAAGCATCAAAGTTTAAAGGACGCGGTAACGACGGTGTTAAATACACCTGGAATGGATATTAATGCGGGTTATATTAATTTTGCCTCATCAACAGGTAGAGGTGTCAAATTCCCAATTGCTGATATTGCTTCAGATGCTCATGATCTGGATGCGGATATTCCAATGGGAACTAGCGTTAAAGAGGTATTAATTAATCTGGTGAATTCCGATAGTTTACAAAATAGAACGCCGACGGTGAATGGGCTGTATGAGGCTGCTCTTTATTTTCGTGGTGAGGCACCTTACTACGGAAAAAAGAGAACCTTTGGCAGTTGGGATACCTCGGTCACGCCGCCTCACTATACCGGTGGCGGTTACAAAAGCTGGCAAGCCGCAAATCCTGCTTCGTACAGTGGAAGCAAAACGATTGTTAATCAAACAGTCCCTTTGGGTACAGCTACCAGCTCTACTATTTGGTGGGAAGATTGTAGAGATTATTCTGCTTCGGGTGGTACTAATCATTGCAGTGGGGTACCTACCCCACACCTTGATTGTACAAATGTTTCTGCAGTTGCGTGTACAAACGAAGAAGTCGATATTTGTGGGCCACCGGGAGAAACTACGACCACAACCTATCCCGTAGTTTCTGAATGTCTCACTGGGCCTGGAAGTGCTACAAGTACCTGGTTTAATAATAGCAGCGAGCACAAGTGCTGCCAGTCTGCGGACATTACCAACTCCGAGTGTAGGAGCTGGAAAAATTTACGGGTTAGTGTCACAAGCTGTGACAATCCAGATACTGAAACCCAGTGTTTAGGGGGAGATGCGGAATATGAGCAATGCGACTTTTTAAGAGAATATCGCGAAACGGATGACCGCGTTTATATTTCTCCGATTGCACAGTGCGGCGCCAATATGATTGTACTGTTATCTGATGGAGCGCCTTCAGATAATGGTGTGGATTATGGGCGAATTTATAACGGCGGAAATGCAAGATCACCCTATAAAATTCGCCAGATGATTGCTAATGGAACCAATGCAGTTAAAGCATCAGGTGATGCTGATATTTCAAAGCATGATGTTAGCTGTACGGATCTCAGTAATACAATTTTTAATGTAGATCCTGGGGACTATCAATACGGGAATTGTGGTCCAGAATTAGTCAACTTTCTCAGTACCAAAGACCAGCTTCCTGGTGTTCTTGGCAGCACGGTGAACACTTACACCATTGGATTTGGATTAAGTGGTGCAGGCGCTACAGAATCACAAAATTATTTAAGGGCAGTGGCACAAGCGGGTAACGGTTTTTTTGCAGAAGCTGATAGTACAGCAACCTTGGTAACCGCATTGCAAAATGCGATCTCTGCTGAAAGCTCAAATGCGCAGTCTTTTACCAGTCTGGTAACTTCGGTCAATAAACAAACTTTGTCTCATAACGAAGAAGTGTATTTGGCGATGTTTAAACCGGAACTGCACCGTACCTGGATTGGTAATTTGAAGGGATACAAATTAGGCGTAGATGGATTAGAGGGCGTGAGTGGTAATCCTTTGGTTTCAGCTGATGGTTCTTATAATGCTGCCGCACAGAGTTTTTGGAGCGCCACAGCGGATGGTGGAAATGTCGGTAATGGCGGAATGTTGGGAAAGCTGATTCCGGCTAATCGAAATATCTATGTGAATACGAATCCGGTGATTCCCAGTGGTGGGCTGGATATCACTGCCTCAGTTCTGGAAAGCACCAATAGTGCGTTAACCAAAACGCTAATGGGGATGGATGTCGGAGCAACCGATGCCGAGAAATCTGATTTAATTGATTGGGCGCGTTCACAACGAGTCCACGATCCTCTGCATAGCAAGCCTGTTGTTATTAATTATGGTGGAAGCCTGGGGAAAGTTATCTACAGCACAACCAATCAAGGTTATCTGCATGCATTAAGTGTCAGCGCGAATGATACGACGGGTGGCGATGAGCTTTTCGCTTTTATGCCCTATCACCTGATCGGTAATTTACAGGCGATGCAAACTAACAGTACCACTGGCGATCATATCTACGGGATTGATGGAGAAATTACTGCCTGGGTAGTTGATGACAACAAGGATGGTGAGATTAGTGGTGTAGATGACCATGTTTATCTCTATTTTGGGCAGCGTCGAGGTGGTGATCATTTTTATGCTCTGGATGTAACTGATCCGGCATCACCGGAGTTAATGTGGCGTCTTGATGCGGGCACATCGAATTACGCCGGGCTTGGACAAAGCTGGTCTCGAATGAGCGTTGTTACTGTTGATGACGGTGGTTCTGCACGCAAAGTGCTCGTCTTTACCGGTGGCTATGATACTGCTGAAGATACAGTGAATACTGCCAGAGCAAATAATAGTACAGGGTTAGGCGTTTATATTATTGATGCAGAGTCTGGAGATTTTCTCGCTTCGATAGGGCCAAATACAACGGACTATACGGTGGGTAATGCCGCCATGAGCTATGCGATTCCATCTGGAGTAAAAGCGATTGACTCCAATGGTAATGGTGTTGCGGACAGGCTCTATTTTGGAGATATGGGCGGCCAAGTCTGGCGTATTGATATTACAGAAGCGGCGGACATTACTGTAGCTGGAACATTTTCAGTTACTCGGCTGGCCGATTTTGGTGGTAACACCGCCGCTACGCATCGCCGTTTTTACTACGCACCCAGCGTTTCTCGATTAAAACGACACAACGGCAGTGAAGTATTGTCGATAGCGATGGGCAGTGGTTACCGTTCACATCCATTGAACAAAACTATCGAGGAGCGTTTTTATACGATCTTTGATTCCAATGCTGGTATTGGCGCTCCGGGAATGTGGTTAACACTGAGTGAAAGTGATCTCTACGATGCTACCGCTAATTTAATGGATGGAGCCGACCCTGCGACAGAATTATCGTCATTATCAGGTAAATCCGGTTGGCGAATCTCGTTGCAGGGTGCGGGTGAAAAGGTACTCGCCAAAGCGCGCACCATCGATGGGGAGGTATTCTTTACGACGTATGAGCCTTCCGCATCTTCTTGTGGAGTAAATGGCATCAGTCGGCTCTATTCGGTGGAGCTGAATGACGCATCCAAAAGAAGTGTTCAAGGTGATTCGGGGACTTCCGGAGGTGATG
>CAZUAW010000001.1:24374-26127 GCA_964618535.1 uncultured Thiotrichales bacterium | reverse complement strand
AGGCGATGGAGGCGATGGAGGCGATGATTCAAGCTGCGAAAATGAAAGTCGTTGCCGAGGACTATCGTCCAACATCATAATCCCGCCTGAATTACAGAGGATTGTACTTCCTTGTGCTGAGGAGGGCTGTACTCAGGACTGCGTAGGTACTGATTGTCAGGATGGCCCACAGCGAAAATTGAAAAACCTTTTTTGGAGAGAAGAAAGATGATCTTTCAGCGAACGGAATCGGGATACACGCTGATAGAAATGTTAATCACTGTCAGTATTGTCGGGATACTCGCAGCGGTTGTTTATCCGGCTTACACCAACCAGGTGGAACGCGCCGGAAGAACCGAGGCTAAAACGATGCTGTTACAGGCGCATGCTCGGCAGGAAAGTTTTTTTGGCACCAATAATCGCTACGCTGGCAATATGACGGCGCTTGGTTACGGTAATAATCTGCTTTTGACTGAAAATGATCGTTATCACGTGTCGATGAACGCCTCCAGTCCAAATACTTTTGTGCTCGATGCCGTACCGAACCCTGCTTTGCCTCACGCAGATGACAGTTGTGGATCGTTCATGATTGATCACCTCAGCGTGAAAGGTATTAAGCATCAACCCTCAACCGCTACGATCTCGGCACGAAATTGCTGGGGTGGATAAGCGTGTTGACGGTCTAAAATGAGCTATGTCCCACCCTTGTGAGATTTTACGATTAGCTCGATTCCCGACTTTGCTCTGTGGGGCAGAGTATTAGTTTTTCTTCAAGGCTTTATACCATTCCAGCCATTCTGCGCGCTTTTCGTAGCCTTTGAGGCGTAGCCGAGCCAATTCCATCGCATTCTGATAACCGTTATTTAGTTCAGTAATCAACTCTGCTAAAGAGCCTTTGAAATGTACGCTGAAGCTTTCTATTAGAGCGATATAAATGCGGTAACTCTCCATGTGACGATCAAAGTCATCTCTGGGCTGAAACTGTGTGGCGAGAGTTAGAGATTCATTCAATAACTGTACATGAGCTGCGCGGTTTTGATAGAGCTCGCTGAGTTCTTCAACTGGGCAGCTATCTGCGATTTGCAGTAGTTCTACAGGTGAGGCTTTCTCTGGTTGAGAGAAAAACTCATAGCATTGCGGGGTGTTTGATGCTGCGGTAAGTGCTCCTGAAAAGAGGATGAGCCCCATCACTGTTGAGATTCGAACAAACATTTTGCCACCTTGTTATTTTTCGCCTTGTGGTTTCCATGCCAGCCCGTCCTTTTTGTTTTTGGCTTCCGATATAAATAACAGAAAATCAGATAAAGTCATGTTGATGACGATTAGAATGTGAGGTGTGCTACACCAATATGCTTATTAGCACGGCTGAAAGTTATCGCGTTCACATAATCGGAATTTTTGAAAAGTGGTTTTAAATTGAGGTTTTAAGCTTAAAACTTTTACCACCGATGATGTTGAGCGAGGGTTGAGTTGCATCCAGTTTAAACTTCATCCCGTATACCGATCACTGCAACGAGACGCGCCAACACGCGCTCACTGAGCCATTGTTGCAATATTTAACACTCTGAATTTTTAAATTGAATACTTGAGGTATTAATCATGACTATGAAAACTTTAAACACCACAATGACACTCGCAGCAACTGCATTGGCAGGCAGCCTGGCATTTTCTGGCGCGGCCAGCGCAGATGCTAATCCTTTTGGTCTGACGGATCTTTCATCTGGCTATCAAGTGGCGATGGAAGGTAAGTGCGGCGAAGGCAAATGCGGCGGCG
>CAZUAW010000001.1:0-24274 GCA_964618535.1 uncultured Thiotrichales bacterium | reverse complement strand
ATGACACAGTATTCCAAGCATGCTTCCTATCCCGTCGAAGGCGCTGGACTCGGTTTACGCCGAGAAATGATGTGTGAGCTAGAAGATAATGCCGATGAGGGTATTGATTTTCTGGAAGTCGCCCCCGAAAACTGGATTCCAATGGGGGGCGAATACCAAAAACGATTTCGAGCCTTTACTGAGCGTGTACCAGTACTGGCACATGGCTTGTCGCTCTCGATTGGCAGTCCGTCTCCGCTGGATGTGGATCTGGTTAAATCGATCAAGCAATTCATGCAAGAGCACAACACGCCTATCTATAGTGAACATCTGACTTACTGCTCTGATGATGGGCATCTTTATGATTTACTCCCCATTCCTTTTACTGAGGAAGCCGTCAAATACGTTGCAGCGCGGATTCGCCAAGTGCAAGATATTTTGGGCCAGCGCATTGCGATGGAAAATGGTTCTTACTATTTCGCGCCAACCCAGGAAATGAGTGAGATTGAGTTTATGACGGCAGTGCTGGAAGAGGCTGACTGCGGCTTGTTACTGGACGTAAATAACATTTATGTCAATTCGGTGAATCATGGTTATGATGCTGTTGATTTCCTCAAGTCATTGCCTGCGGATCGCATCAGTTATGCTCATATCGCAGGTCATTTCAATGAGGCAGAAGACCTGATTGTAGATACCCACGGCGCTGATGTTATCGAGCCAGTTTGGGCGTTACTGGATGTTGCTTACGCACATTTTGGTGTGTTCCCAACGCTGGTAGAGCGAGATTTTAATATCCCACCGCTGCAAACGTTAAAGTTGGAAGTTGAGCGAGTCAGGGCAGCACAACAGAAATATCAGCAACTTGATCCTATCGCTTCAGCCGTCAATCATGGCTGATTTACCAGCTTTCCAGCGCAGTCAATTCGATTTTACCGCGCATCTGCGAGATCCAGAGCATGTCTTAGCGCCAGAGAATGTTGAAGATCGCCGTATCGCGATTTACCGTGAGCTGCTGTTCAACAATGTCTGTAGTTTTTTAAACAACGGCTTTCCGATACTAAAAGCTATCTATTCTGAGCAAGACTGGAAAGTTCTCAGCCGAAAATTTTTCTCCACCCATCGAAGTCACAGCCCGTATTTCCTTGAAATCTCAGAAGAGTTTTTGGATTTTCTTGAAAATGAGTACGAGCCGATGCCAAGTGATCCCGATTTCTTACTGGAACTGGCTCATTATGAGTGGATTGAGCTTGCGTTGATGACATCGCGTGAGACGCTGGATATCGATGTGGATCGCAATGGCGATTTATTAGAAGACGTGCCGGTGTTATCACCATTGGCAGAGTGCTTGAGCTATCAATGGCCGGTGCAACACATCAGTAAAACGTATCAGCCAAAAGCGCCGCTAGAGCAACCCCAGTTCATGATCGTCTATCGTAATGAGGAGACCGATGAGGTGGGTTTTATGGAAGCTAACCCCGTCACCGCACGTCTGTTTGAACTTATCCGTGATGATGCTAGCCACACAGGGCGGCAATTGCTGGAGCAGATTGCTAAAGAATTGCAGCATCCTGACCCACAAATTGTAATTCAGGGTGGACACCAGATATTACTCAAGTTACACCACGCCTTTATTATTCCCGGAACAAAAGCATCCAGTTGATTTTGTTCTGTTGCGGCTTCTGGTATTCTTTATAAACCAGTTTTTGTGAATCAAGGAATGTAGTCACAAAAACACCATAGACACTCAAGATATAATTCGTTTACTAACGCCATCACTAAAATTCAAGAGGAATAACACATGACGTGGTTACTCAATAAATTTCAAGATCTACTCGACCTTTTTCGCCATTTTGACTTTCTCGGCTCACTCGCACTGAGACTCTATCTAGCACCTATTTTCTGGGTAGCGGGCATGGGAAAGCTCAAAATGATGAATGAACCCCAAGGAGTGGAGAAGTTTGTTAACTGGTTTGGCGAAGGCGGTTTGGGCATTCCTTATCCAGAAATCATGGCGTATCTCGTTACGGGCATTGAGCTCGTAGGTGCGGTTTTCTTGTTAATCGGTTTTGCAGTCCGCTGGATTTCCATTCCATTAATGGTGACCATGGCGGTAGCCGCAATTACCGTGCATTGGCAAAATGGCTGGCAAGCCATTGCCGATACGAAAGCAGTTTTTGCATCCCCTCATCTTGGCCCGTTACAACTGGAAGATGCCAGTGCAGCGGGTGAGCGTCTAGGTTCTGCAAAAGAAATTCTAAAGGCCAATGGCGACTATAGCTGGTTGACGGAAGCGGGCAACTTTGTTGTTTTAAATAACGGTATCGAATTTGCCGCTACTTATTTCATCATGCTGCTAGCACTATTCTTTCTCGGCGCAGGCAAGTTTTTCAGTGTGGACTACTGGTTGCATCGCCGTTCACGCAAAGCCTATGTTGAAGCCAAGGCCGAGAAAAAGCGTTTGAAAAAGGCTCGTAAAGCCGGACATCCCGAAGAAACTATGACTGATACTACTCAGGAAACTGAGTTCAGTGATCCGAACATCACGTCTGACCATGACGAACCTGCTCGGTTTTAATCGAACTTTTACAGTTAAGTAAGGCAGTAAAAAGGCGCTGATTTCAGCGCCTTTTTGCTATAGACCTATGACAACTCAAGACACAAACAAAGATTTTTCGGCTTTCGGCTTTTCAGCCCCTATCCGCCACGCAATCAAGCAAGCGGGATACCAGCAGCCGACAGATGTTCAGGTTAAAGCAATTCCTGAGATTTTGGCGGGTCATGATGTTCTGGCAGGTGCGGAAACAGGGTCAGGTAAAACCGCAGCATTTGCGTTGCCGCTGTTGGAAAAACTCATTCACCAAAAACGTGAAGAGGGGCACTACGCCGCAAAGGGTAATCATATTCGGGCACTCATTTTGGTACCTACACGCGAGTTAGCAATCCAGATTAGTGATGAGATTACTGCCTATGCCGTGGGTACTTCTCCGACAATTAAAGCGCTCGGCGTTTTTGGCGGTGTAAAAATTAATCTGCAAATGATGGCGCTACGTGGTGGTGCCGATGTTTTGGTGGCAACCCCTGGGCGCTTGTTAGATTTGGCATCTAAAAACGCGGTTAAATTTAACAAATTGCAGACGTTGGTGGTTGATGAAGTTGATCGTCTGGTTGGTGAGGATTTCAAAGAAGAAATCAAAGAAATCGTTAAATTACTGCCAGCGAAACGCCAAAACCTCATGTTTACGGCGACGTTTCCAGAAAGCATTCGTTATCTGGTTCGAGCGTTATTAGATCACCCGGTCATTATTGATATAGATCCTGGAGAAGAAGTTTTAATTGATCAGCGGCTGTATACCGTTAACCGAGAAAACAAGAATGAGTTGCTAGCCTATTTTCTAAATGAGTTTGACTGGAAGCAGGTGCTGGTTTTCTGTAGTGCAAAAAAATCCTGCGATAATCTAGTCAAGAAACTGGAGAAACGCGGCATAGCCTCCGTGGCAATGCACGGCAATAAAGAGCAACGAAATCGCGCGGCAGCTCTACGTGGTTTTAAAGAAGGCAGTATTCGCGTCTTAGTTGCAACCGATGTTGCCGCAAGAGGGCTGGACATTGAGCAGCTTCCTTGCGTGTTTAACTTTGAATTACCAAGATCTCCCAAAGACTATATTCATCGTATTGGGCGTACCGGCAGAGCGGGCGAATCTGGTACGGCAATCTCTCTCATAGCGCATCACGAATACGCACATTTTTCAGTAATAGAAAAACACAATGATATTCGTCTTAAGCGGGAGAGCATCGAAGGGTTTGAAGCGGATGCTGAGGCGCCTGAGCCGATTAAAAATAAACCCAAAAAGAAAAAGCCAAAAAAACTCTCTAAGAAAAGGCGTCAGCGATTGCTGGATAAAAAGAAAACGCAAATGTCGGATTCACAATTAGCGCCTCAGAAGCGACCAGTTAATTCGTTCGATGACGAAGAAGATGAAATTATTGAGCATAAAACAGAAAAACCTAAATCTAATCCGAACGAATATCGACACCAGGAAAGGCAGCAGGCTAGAAGACCTTCTAGTCGAAAACCAACTGAAGAGAAAGCCGTGGAAAAACCAGAAAAGTCAGTAAACCGCAATGTTTGGGGGAATAGGTGATTAAAACTAAATTGCAAATCGCATTAATCATTATCTTGCTGCTAACCGTTTTTTATTTTTTAGCCTCTGTCTTAAAGATCGTTTAGGTGTTTTTACAATCGAAGTCGTAGACGATTGATGTCTCGCTTCATCAGATGCGTCCATTTTGGAATCATTGCGTTGATTCGTCCTGATAAGTGGTAAATATCGTTATATATGAATGAGGTATACTAGATTTTTAGAGATTTTGTTGAGGAATTGAAGGTTACTCCCATGACAGACAATAGTTCGCAAAAAAATGTGGAGCCATTCAAGTTGAAAGTTGGTGATGAGTCTATGTCACAAAATCAGTTGATTGAGCGTTATCTGAAGCTTAAAGAAAAAAATCTCAAACTGGATACGCTGGTACGCAAGGATAAAAAAGCCATTCGCAAGCATCGCAAGGAAGAATCGCTTAAGCCTTATCAGGCTGAATTGATTCAGATGCAAAGGTATCTGGAACGAACAAACAAGAAAATGATCATCTTATTTGAGGGACGAGATGCCTCCGGTAAAGGTGGAACTATTCGACGCGTAACTCGTTATATGAACGAGAAACATTACCGGATTGTTGCTTTAGGTAAGCCAACTGAGGAGCAGCGCACGCAATGGTTTTTCCAAAAGTATGTGGCGCAGTTTCCTACCGGTGGTGAAGTCGTATTATTTGATCGCAGTTGGTACAACCGGGCGATGGTGGAGCCGGTGTTTGGATTTTGTACGGCTGAGGAATATAAACACTTTATGAAAGGCGTTATTGGTTTTGAAAAAGATCTTGTTCGTCAGGGTACGATTTTAGTTAAACTCTATTTTAGTGTGGATAAAGAAGAGCAGGATCGGCGGTTTTTACGCAGAAAAACAGATCCTCTGCGTCAGTGGAAGTTATCGGAAGTTGACGTACAGGCGCAAGAACGTTGGGATGATTTTACGCAGGTTAAATATGACATGCTGAGAAAAACCAATACCACTTCTGCGCCTTGGGCAATTATTCGTTCTAACAATAAACATCTGGCGCGTTTAAATGCAATGAAGGTGATATTGAATGCGGTACCGTATGAACGGGCTGATCCTAAACTGGATTTTGTGCCAGATTCATCGGTGGTCATTTCTGGTTCACGAGAAGTTGAAAAAATGGAAGCAGAGCGATTGCGAAAAGGAAAGTTTGCTGGTTAGTGAAAAATATTTTGTTAAGTCAATTGATTTCTATAGATTGGTTGCTGCTTGTATTCCCGTTAAATAAAAATTCATGAGTGATAAAAGCTTAAATCAAATTGTCGGCTGGTTTCGGTCGGCGGCTCCTTATATTAACCGCCATCGGGATAAAATATTTGTGGTTTATTTCTCTGGTGAAGTGGCGGTGGGTGAGGGTTTTGTCGAGCTCATTCATGATCTCGGTTTGCTGCATGCGTTAGGCATTAAGCTGGTTTTGGTTCATGGCGCAAGACCGCAGATTGAAGCACGATTAAAGCAAGAAGGTTTGGTGCCGGAGTATTCTGAGAATTTACGCGTTACGGATGATGCATCGCTAGATGCTGTGCTGGAAGCGGTTGGAAGGCTGCGGGTGTTAATTGAAGCGCGATTGTCTTTGAGTCTTGATAATACACCGATGTCTGGCAGACAAATGCGGGTTTGTAGCGGTAATTTTATTTCCGCTCGACCTTTGGGTATTCGTCAGGGAGTAGATTTTCAGCATACAGGTGAAGTGAGAAAAGTCGAAACCCAAGCGATTAATAGCCAATTGGAAAATGGTCAGTGTGTGCTCCTGTCTTCGCTCGGTTATTCGCCAACAGGGGAGGTGTTTAATTTACGTAGTGAGGAGGTTGCGCGCGAGGTGGCGGTTGCGTTAAAAGCCGATAAGTTAATTATTCTCAGTGAAGAATCGGTAGCGCAATCTTTGCCCGCACAGTTATCACCTGTAGAAGTAGAGGAACTACTAGAAACAATGGATGCGCCAACAAGGCTAGTTGCTAATCTCGCAAATGCTGTTGCCGCAGTGAAGCAAGGTGTTACGCGTTGTCATTTAATCAATCGTCGAATAGATGGTGGATTACTGCTAGAGCTATTCACGCGTGATGGCGTTGGTAGCATGGTTTGTGAGTCGGGCTATGAAGGACTCCGTGCGGCAACCATTAGCGATGTCGGCGGGATTCTTGAGCTAATTTCGCCAATGGAAAACGACGGTACTTTGGTGCGTCGATCTCGAGAGCAATTAGAGCTCGATATTAATAATTTTATCGTCATCGAAAGAGATGGTTTGGTTATTGGCTGTGCCGCTATTTATGCTTTTAAAAAAGACTCGATTGCTGAGGTTGCTTGTATCGCCGTGCATGAGGATTATCGTAAGAATAATCGCGGTGATTCATTACTAAAATATTTAGAGGCTAGCGCTAAAAAAAGTGGTATTGATAGATTGTTCGTACTTTCAACGCACACCATGCACTGGTTTATTGAACGCGGTTACCAAGCGGGCGACTTGAATGATCTTCCAGTTGAAAAAGCCAATTTATATAATTACCAACGCCAGTCAAAAATATTTATTAAAACGCTCGATTCCGCTGTTCGTTAACAGATTACTTAAATGGCTACTGAGCATCGTTCGATCGTCATTGTTGGTGCAGGTTTAAGCGGTCTGTATGCTGCATGGCAGCTTCAACAAAAAAAATGTACTTGTATTAGAGGCGCGAAGCCGTACAGGTGGTCGAATCTTGTCACCATCAATTAGTGACTCGCAGAAAGTGTTGATGAGCTGCTTTCTGAGGTTTCATTTTGAGTTGGCGTCGGCTCATTGTTTCTATATTTACCGCATTCCTATATCCTCTGTCCTCCTTCAAATCCCGTTGATTTTCAATGCTCGAACGAGACTATATTCCCATTGGTAAACGCTTCCGCAATTTTTTGCCTGTCGTAGTGGATGTGGAAACGGGGGGATTCAATCACCAAACTGATGCGCTACTTCAAGTTGCCGCGGTGACTTTACGTATGGATACGCGTGGTTTGCTGCATAGGGATCAAACGGTGACAGACCATGTTGAGCCATTTCCCGGTTCAAACCTTGAGCCTGAATCTTTAAAAATTAACGGTATCGATCCTGGTCATCCCTTGCGGATGGCGGTGACTGAAGAGCAGGCGTTGCGTAGTGTCTTTAAAGTCGTGCGCCGCGAGCTAAAGGCCAACGAGTGCACGCGCGCAATTTTGGTTGGCCATAACGCCGCATTTGATTTGAATTTTATCAATGCTGCGGTTGAACGTATTGGGATCAAGCGCAATCCTTTTCATCCGTTTAGCACGTTCGATACAGTATCCCTCTCTGGTTTGGCATTTGGCCAGACTGTGTTGGCGCGAGCGGTCGATGCGGCTCGATTGGGCTGGGAGGCGGAAGAGGCGCATTCAGCAATTTATGATGCTGAAAAAACTGCGGATTTGTTTTGTAATATCGTTAATCGCTGGCATCATGCCGATGGGCCATTCCAGGGAATGTAGAGCGGGTCATCGTTTAACCCCTGTATTCCCTTAATTCTTACGCCAGATTCCTCCTGTGATATACCCCATTAATTTCTTACATAAATGCGTGATCTTCGTGTTATTGCGTGGTAAATTGGTGAACTTTTCGTGGGGAGTTTCGGCGTTGACCGAAAAGTCCTTGATATTCAGTCATTTATAACGTGTTGGGAGTTAATGTGGAGCTGACGGGCGCTGAGATCTTTGTTCGTTGTTTGGTAGAAGAAGGTGTTGACCGCATCTTTGGCTATCCGGGCGGCGCTGTGCTGTTTCTTTACGATGCGCTGGACAAGCAGGAAGAGGTCCAGCATGTGCTTGTGCGCCATGAGCAAGGCGCTATCCACGCGGCAGAGGGTTATGCCAAATCTTCTGAAAAGCCAGGTGTTGCGTTAGTCACTTCCGGACCGGGTGCGACCAACGCGATTACGGGAATTGCTGATGCTTATATGGATTCGGTTCCGCTGGTGGTTTTTACCGGACAGGTGCCACAGCAATTGATCGGTAATGATGCTTTTCAGGAAGTGGATACCGTGGGCATTACGCGCCCGTGCGTAAAACATAACTTTCTGGTTAAGCGCGTTGAAGACCTGGCATCGACCATTAAAAAGGCATTTTATCTAGCGACTTCGGGCCGACCTGGGCCGGTGGTTGTGGATATACCCAAAGACTTAACTTACACCAAGACCGAATTCAGCTATCCAGAAAAAGTCGAAATTCGCTCTTATAACCCAACTCAAACGGGTAATTCAGGGCAAGTTCGTCGCGCTGTAGAGCTAATTCTTAAATCTAAAAAGCCAATTGTTTATTCCGGCGGCGGTGTCGTTTTAGGTAATGCCAGCGAATCGCTCAGAGATTTTACCCGCGAGTTAGGTTTTCCGATCACCAATACTTTAATGGGACTCGGTGCTTATCCCGCAACGGATAATTTATTCCTCGGCATGCTGGGAATGCACGGCACTTACGAAGCAAACCTTGCAATGCATAATGCAGATCTGGTGATTGCTATTGGTGCCAGGTTTGATGATCGGGTCACGGGTGATCTCGATAAGTTTTGTCCGTACGCAAAAGTCATTCATATTGATGTTGATCCCGCATCAATTTCCAAAAATGTGAAAGTGGATGTTCCTATCATCGGACAGGTTGATCCTGTGTTGCGTGCGCTGACGTCCGAGATTCGTTTACAAGAAAAAAGTCAGTTCGAGAATATCGAGAATTGGTGGCAGCAAGTAGAAGAATGGCGGAGTGTCGATTGTCTTAAATATGATCGAGATACCGGCACCATCAAGCCTCAATTTGTGGTTGAAAAACTCTATGAAGTGACTTCAGGTGATGCCTTTGTCACGTCTGATGTTGGTCAGCACCAAATGTTTGCTGCGCAATATTATAAATTCGATGAGCCACGTCGCTGGATAAATTCAGGTGGACTCGGAACCATGGGTTTTGGTTTGCCGGCTGCGATGGGTGTGCAATTTGCCAATCCCGATGCGATCGTCGCTTGCGTGACTGGTGAAGGCAGTATCCAAATGAATATTCAAGAGCTAGCGACCTGTTTTCAGTATCAGCTGCCGATTAAAATTATTAATCTGAATAATGGATATCTGGGTATGGTGCGTCAGTGGCAGGAGTTTTTCTATGAGAAACGCTATGCCATGTCTTATATGGATTCACTGCCTGACTTTGTGAAATTGGCAGAAGCTTATGGCCACGTCGGCATGAAAATAGAAGATCCTGCGGACGTTGAAGGCGCATTAAAAGAAGCCTTCGCGATGAAAGATAAATTGGTTTTTATCGATTTTATTACTGACCGTGAAGAGAATGTTTATCCGATGATTCCGACAGGCGCTGGTCACGCCGAAATGATTTTGGAGTGACGATGCGACATATTATTTCAATTTTAATGGAAAATGAATCGGGTGCACTCTCCAGAGTTGCCGGATTATTTTCGGCGCGTGGCTATAATATCGAGTCGTTGAGCGTGGCGGCAACTGATGACCCAACATTATCGCGTTTATCGCTGGTGACTACCGGTTCTGATGAAATTGTTGAGCAAATCATTAAACAACTTAATAAGTTGATTGATGTTGTTAAGTTGATGGATCTTACCGAGCACGAGCATATTGAGCGCGAGCTGATGCTGGTGAAATTCCAAGTAGATGCCAGTCAGCGCCAGCAAGTAAAGGAAATGGCAGATATCTTTAGTGCCACCATTATTGATGTCTCGCCGACCTGTTGCACCGTGCAGTTGACGGCGAACGGCAAAAAGCTCAAATCATTTCTTGATGCGATTAAACCCATTCCAGTACTTGAGATTGTGCGCTCTGGCTCGCTGGGAATTGCCCGAGGCGATATTTCGCTGAAACTCTAAATTCTTTTTTACTCATTTATTACTTCTAATATTACTTCTAATTTTGCAAGTTTAAGGACACACACATCATGATGAATATCTACTACGATAAAGATGCTGATCTGAGCATTATTCAAAATAAAAAAGTCACCATTGTTGGCTACGGTTCGCAAGGGCATGCACATGCCAATAACCTCAAAGAATCTGGTGTGGATGTTACTGTTGCATTACGTGATGGTTCTGCTTCTGCTGAAAAAGCAAAAAGTGCTGGCTTAAATGTTGCGCCGATTGAAGTTGCGGTTAAAGAGGCCGACGTGGTGATGATTCTTGCGCCCGATGAGCACCAGGCTATTTTATATCGTCGCTTGCTTGCAGAAAATATGAAGCAAGGCGCGGCATTAGCATTTGCGCATGGTTTTAATATTCACTATGAGCAAATTACGCCGCGCGAAGATCTGGACGTAATCATGATTGCGCCAAAAGGTCCTGGACATTTAGTGCGTTCAACCTATACGGAAGGTCGAGGCGTTCCAAGTTTGATTGCAGTCAGTCAGGATGCCTCAGGCCAAGCACGTGAAATTGCACTGTCGTATGCATCAGCTAATGGTGGTGGCCGAGCAGGCATTATCGAGACCAGTTTTCAGGAAGAAACTGAAACAGATCTTTTTGGTGAGCAAGCGGTACTTTGTGGTGGTACTACCGCGTTGGTTCAAGCAGGTTTTGAAACGCTGGTTGAAGCAGGGTACGCGCCGGAAATGGCATATTTCGAATGCTTGCATGAGCTGAAATTAATTGTAGATTTAATGTACGAAGGCGGCATCGCCAATATGCGTTATTCAATTTCCAATACTGCGGAATACGGTGATTTAACGCGTGGCCCTCGTATTGTTAATGCTGATACCAAAGCGGAAATGAAAAAGATTCTTACCGAAATCCAAAATGGCGAGTTTGCCCGCGAATTTATTACCGAAAGTATGTCGGGTAATGCAACCATGAAGGCAAAACGTCGTTTAGGTCGTGAGCATCAAATTGAGGAAGTCGGTGGTCGTCTGCGTGGCATGATGGCGTGGATTAGTGACAACAAGCTGGTTGATAAATCTAAAACCAGCGGAGAGTAAACACTTATAACGGCAGATTGCGCAGATTCACAAGTGATGTTTTTTAAATGAATCTGCGTAATTTTCGGTTGATTTTCTTTTTGAAAATACAGCAGTAAGAGAATAGTTTATGACTGCACCAGACAATAAGGAAAAGCCCCGCTCCAGAGGGATTTATCTGCTGCCTAATCTATTCACAACCGCAGCGATGTTTGCAGGTTTCTACGCGATAATTGCTGCGCAATCTGGCCGTTTTCATACGGCGGCATTTGCCATTTTCTTGGCAATGTTACTCGATACGATTGATGGGCGTGTCGCCAGAATGACCAACACCCAAACCGAATTTGGCGCGCAGCTGGATAGCCTTGCGGATTTGATTTCATTTGGTCTTGCACCCGCCTTGGTGATGTATAACTGGTCACTTGTTTTTATCAATGATGTCGGCCCCGGTTGGGCGAAGCTGGGCTGGCTCGCGGCATTTTTCTACACCGTTTCCGCTGCCATGAGACTGGCACGTTTTAATGCCAACCCTGAAGAAGATAAACACCATTTTATTGGTCTGCCCAGCCCGACGGCAGCAGCCATTGTGATTGGGGTTGTGTGGATTGGTTATGACATGGGCGTTTCGGGTGAGTCTGTACGTTTTCTTGCAATGTTTGTGACCTTGGCGACTGCAGCACTGATGGTTAGTAACATCCGCTACCAAACTTTTAAAGATATAGATTACCGGCATAAGGTTCCTTTTTTGGGAGTACTGGTTGCGGTCTTGATACTTATTTTTGTGGCATTTGATCCGCCCAAAGTTCTGTTTGCCGGATTTTTGATCTACACCATTTATAGTCCCGTTGCGGCATTACGGCGCTGGCAAAAACGTGACAAGCATTCTTAAATTCTAATTCTGACTTGGACTTTGATTAATTCCGCGCTATAGTCGATTCATGTCGCACACATTCTCACATCAAAGTTTCCAGGCAGCCGCAAAGCGCAGCCTGACTTTGCGTGCACAGCTAAATCTGCTCTTAAATCTTCTGCTGCCGCTGCGCGGCTAATTATTGAAGGCCTGGCGAGGCGCACACGCATTTCCAGATTCCCAGTTTTAAACCATAATGCAATTATCTTATGGAGCAGATTGCAATGAGCAACGACCAATTAATTATTTTTGATACAACCTTACGCGACGGGGAGCAAAGCCCTGGTGCTTCAATGACGCTGGATGAAAAGGTGCGTATCGCCAAAGCCCTGGAAAAAATGCGTGTCGATGTCATCGAGGCGGGTTTTCCAATAGCAAGTCCAGGTGATTTTGAAGCAGTAAAAGCGGTTGCAGCCGCTATTCAAGACAGTACTGTTTGCGGACTTGCACGCGCATTAGATAAAGATATCGAACGTGCGGGTGCTGCGCTGAAACCTGCCAATTCAAAACGTATTCATACTTTTATCGCGACCTCGCCCATCCATATGAAGGCGAAACTGCGGATGAGTCCTGATGAGGTACTGGTTCAGGCAATTCATGCGGTTGAGAAGGCGCGTCAATTTACCGATAACGTAGAGTTTTCTCCAGAGGACGCTGGTCGTTCGGATGTGGATTTCTTATGTCGCGTCATTGAAGCAGTAATCAATGCGGGTGCGACCACAATTAATATCCCAGACACGGTTGGTTATAATATTCCGATCCAGTTTGGCGAGTTGGTCGGCAATTTAATGGAGCGTATTCCGAATTCTGATAAGGCTGTATTTTCTGTGCATTGTCATAATGACCTTGGTTTGGCAGTGGCGAATTCATTATCAGCGGTCAGCCACGGTGCGCGTCAGGTGGAATGCACGATTAATGGTTTGGGCGAGCGTGCTGGCAACGCATCGCTCGAAGAGATCGTGATGGCAGTTAAGACGCGTGCTGACTTTTTCGATTGCAGTACTCATCTGGATACGACTCAAATTGTGCCGTGTTCGCGGTTGGTTTCCGGTATTACGGGCTTTCCTGTGCAGCCCAATAAAGCCATCGTTGGTGCAAATGCTTTTGCGCACGAATCAGGTATTCATCAAGATGGTGTATTAAAAAGCCGTGAGACTTACGAAATCATGCGAGCTGAAGATGTTGGCTGGAGCGAAAATAAAATTGTTTTGGGTAAGCACTCTGGGCGCAATGCGTTTAAAACGCGCTTGGCAGATCTGGGCTATGAGTTTAAATCAGAAGAAGCCTTAAATTCCGCCTTCGTCAGTTTTAAAGTACTTGCGGATAAAAAGCATGAGATTTTTGATGAGGACTTGCAGGCATTGGTGAGTGAATCAAGTCAGATAGATTCAGAAATTTATAAATTGGTGGCGATGAAGGTCACCTCTGAAACGGGCGAGAAACCTACGGCAACATTGACACTCAGTGTTGATGATGAAGAGCATGTCACAAGCGGGGAAGGTGCTGGACCAGTCGACGCCTCTTTTGGTGCGATTGAGTCGTTGGTTGGCAGCGATAGTCAGCTGCAGCTTTATTCTGTGAATAATATTACCAGCGGTACTGATTCGCAGGGAGAAGTCACAGTGCGCCTGGAAAAAGAGGGCCGCATTGTGAATGGTTTGGGTGCAGATGTAGATATTGTCACGGCATCCATAAAAGCCTACCTGAATGCATTGAACAAGTTGGCAAAAGGTGCAGATCGACCGCATCCTCAGCACGGAGATGTTTAACCGTTAATGGATCCAGTCAATACATCGGCTTATCTTGAAGCTATGGGAATCACGCAATGGGTATTGCGTGATTCTCCTGTTGAGGGCAACGTAGCTGAAGAATTTCTTGAGACTGACGAGGTGGTTGCTGCGAATCATCTCGATTGGCCAGCGCTTGAACAGGCTGTGTCGACCTGTACTCAGTGTCCACTTTGCGAGCAGCGAACCCAGGCAGTTTTTGGTGTTGGAAATCAACAGGCTGACTGGTTGATTGTTGGTGAAGCGCCGGGTGAACAGGAGGATCTACAAGGTGAACCCTTTGTTGGTAAAGCAGGTTTATTGTTGAATAATATGTTGACCGCGGTCGGGCTGGATCGACATAAAGTATATATCGCCAATATTGCAAAATGCCGACCGCCGAAGAATCGGGATCCCGACCCACAGGAGATCGAAAAATGCCTGCCTTATTTACAGCGTCAGGTTGAACTAATTCAACCAAAATTGATTCTTGTCGTGGGACGAGTCGCCGCTCAAACCCTGCTGAAAACGGACACACCCGTTGGCAAGCTTCGTGGGCAGCTGCATACCTATCCCTATCCAGAGACACAAATTCCAATGATTGTGACGTATCACCCTGCCTATTTGTTGCGTCGTCCTAGTGAAAAAAGAAAATCCTGGGATGATTTAAAGCTGGCATTGACCTCTATCCAATGAATGCTGCCATGGAGCGGATGCCTGCTGGGATTCGAGTGATGTCAGTGGATGATCTTGCGGCTGTTCTGGCTATCGAGAATAGCGCTTACGACTTCCCCTGGACTGAAGGTATTTTTGAAGATTGTTTTCGAGTTGGTTACCCGTCATGGGTTTATGAGCAAGATAGTGAAGTGAAAGGCTACGGGATTCTTTCCGTTGCAGCAGGAGAGGGACATATATTAAATCTATGCGTGCGTCCGGATTCGCAGCATCAGGGTATTGGTAAATTATTGTTAGAAGCTCTTTTGCTAACGGCTGAAATATTAGACGTGTCAGCGTTATTTCTAGAAGTCAGGGTATCTAACAAATCTGCAATTCATTTGTACGAGAAGCTCGGTTTTAATGAAGTGGGTCTTCGGCAAAATTATTATCCGGCTAAAAAAGGACGTGAAGATGCTGTGGTTCTAGCTAAACAGTTAGTCTGAACCTGCAGCGGTTGCAGGAGCAAAAGAGCTGTAGCTTACGCGTCTTTGCCGCGCTCAACTGATTTGTCTAAGCTGAAGTTAGTGCGGGCTATTTCTCGATTATCGCAGTCAAGAATTGAAATTAGAAAGGCTCGGAGCTTAATGCTCCGAGCAGGTACTTTATTATTGTTATTATTGTCTAAGGCTACGTGCCGGTCCCTGGGTATTTTCCCTGTTATATGCCGATAATTCGGTCCAGACATTTATTGTTTTTCTTGGCGCTGGTACCTAATCGCTGCCTCAACCAAGTCATCGGCATCGGGGCTGGAATATTTAACTGGATTCATAAACAACCAGACTAAGGTCTAATTAATTTCGAGGGGTGCTGTTCTATGTTTGAGCGGTAATGTTACCTATCAAGTTGATTCTAAACAGAATCTACTCTGAATTAGACTCTGTAAGATGATTCGATGGTTTCTTTTCTCAGAACGCCTTTAATTCGCAAAAAGTCAGGGGCTGGGGTATCAAAAACGTACAGTAATTGGATGCCTGCTTGGTGCATTTTTGCTTCTGCTTCGTGAAGGGTCGCTCGGAGATGAATGCCAGCGACGGTGCGACGTTGAACTGGGATTTCTGCCAGTTCTATGGTCTCGGTTTCTTCTCCTTCTTTGAGATATCTGGCGAGCTCGACTGCGGGAATGGCTGTATCGGGCTGAGGGTCGGCGTCAATTAAAATCCATTTTGGAATTGGGGTTTGTTTTAACGCTTCTTTCAGTTTGAAGCGAGAAACGGATGCGGGCAAATTAGCGAAACGGTTATCCATGACACTGGCTACTCCGATACGCGTGAGGTGTTGGCTCATGGGGGTTGTGCTGTAATCCAGACCCCGCGTTTGTAAGAGTTTTTTGAATATGGAAGGTTGTTTGAAAAGTTCGCTGCGTGTCAGTTCAGCAATGACAATGGCGAGCATGCCAGGCAGGATGATTTCTGGATGATTAGTGAGTTCCAGCATTGCCAGCAACGCGGCGAGCGGTGCCTGGAGGGTGGCTGCCATCATTGCGCCCAAACCAATCAGTGAATACACGCCAAGGTTTGAGGTGATATTTGGAAAGAAGGTGATGCTGAGATAGCCGACGATGGCTCCGAGTGTGGAGCCGATGACCAGTGTTGGGCCGATCACGCCAGCGGGAATTCCCAGTCCGATGGCGGCGCTGGTAGCGATCATTTTAAACACCAGGATGCCGATTAACGCCCATAGCGTAAATTGTCCGAGCATTGCGCCGTTAATCGTGTCGTACCCGATGCCCATGACCTGTGGAAAAACGAGTCCGCAAAAGGCAACAATGATACCCGCCAAAGTCGTTCGGACGATAAATGGCCATTCTTTGGTTTTGGCTGCGGTTTGGCTGCTGGCGGTAATGAGCAATGTCGAAACTGCGCCAGTCAGCAGGCCGAGCAGAACGACAAAAGGCAATTCCAGTAAAGAGTCGAGGCTGAAAGGAGGAATGGTAAAAACCGGGTGATTGCCAAACGCCGCAATGCTGATGCTGGTGGCGCTGACTGAGGCAAGAATTACGGGAATGAAGCTGCCAATACTGAATTCCATCAGCACAACTTCCATCGCAAAGATAACGCCCGCCAATGGGGTATTAAAAGAAGCACCAATGGCGGCGGCAGTACCGCAACCGGCGAGCAGACGCAAAGTGTTGTTGGGAACTTGCATACGCTGACCGAGCAGTGATCCCGCAGCTGCACCAAGATGAATGCTAGGGCCTTCCCGGCCAACAGAGTGACCGCCAACCAGTGCCAGTGCCGCGCCGATAAACTGCAAAAAGAAGGGTCGCAGCGGCAAGTTGCCATGAAAGTTACTTAACCTTTCCATGACATGCACGACGCCTACGGTAAGGCTGCCGGATCCTTGCGCCATAAAAAGCCAGCCGATTAATATGCCGGTAATAATGGGTAAGCAAAATCGCATTACCCCACCTAATTGCTCAAAATTTTCGATTCCCGCTTCCGGGAGTATGAGTTTTTGCACAACTTCAATCAGTAACCTGAAGGCCACAATGATGACGCCGGTGAGTAAGCCAACGACTAACCCAAGTATTGCGGGTTGCAGTTTCGCCTCGGAATCGGAAAGCGTGATGAAAAGGGCGTCTTTCCAATGTTCTAGTTTTTGTCTGAGTAACGAAGGTGCGGTCATTGGCCGATTATACCCGCATCATTACTGACAATATTCCATCAACGCCGTATCATTCAATATTACTTGAAGAATGTGATTGAAAATGATTTCTTGCGGCATCGTGGGTGCGACCGGGTACACTGGGGTCGAGTTACTACGGATTTTAATTCAGCATCCAGAGGTGCAGATTCGCTGCGCGACTTCTCGCTCTGAAGCGGGCATCGCACTGGCCGATTTTTTCCCTAGTTTGCGTGGTATGACAAATTTGGAATTTACTGCGCCAGACCATGGATTGCTAGCTGAGTGTGATGTGGTATTTTTTGCGACGCCTAATGGTACTGCAATGAAGCTGGTACCAGCATTGTTGGATGCGGGGGTTAAGGTTATTGATTTGGCAGCAGACTTTCGTTTGAAAAATGCCAGCGTCTGGCAGCAGTGGTACGGTATGGAGCACGCTTGCCCTGATTTGCTGGAATCTGCGGTCTATGGCTTACCAGAACTGAATCGTGAATCAATCAAGCAAGCGCAATTGGTGGCTAATCCTGGCTGTTATCCCACCGCGACGGTGCTTGCGCTTATGCCCTTGTTGCAACAGAGGTTGATCAATGCTGATTCAATCATTGCAGATGGTAAATCTGGTATCAGTGGCGCAGGTCGCGGTGCAAATGCAGCGATGCTTGCAGCAGAAACTTCTGAAAGCTTTAAGGCTTATGCAACCGCAGGCCACCGACACCTCCCTGAGATTCGTCAGAGTTTGGAAATTATCCACGGAGGCGATGTGAAACTCACCTTCGCACCACATTTAATTCCGATGATTCGTGGAATACACGTCACAGTTTATGCTGGTTTGACTACTCAGGAGGCTGATCTTCAGGCAGTCTTTGAGTCTGTCTACAAAAATGAGCCGTTTGTCGATGTGATGCCTGCAGGGAGTCAGCCCGAAACTCGTAGCTGCAAAGGCTCCAATATGTGCCGCATTGCTGTTCACAGACCGCAAGATGCAGATACAGTGGTTGTGCTGTCGGTGATTGATAATCTTGTCAAAGGCGCGGCTGGGCAGGCAGTACAAAATATGAATTTGATGCTTGGTCTGGCTGAGACAGCAGGTTTGCAAGCTGTGGCGTTGTCACCTTAGTTCATGGCTAAAATTATTAAACCGAAGCCGGTTGTCACCATTCATGGGGAAGGCTCATCGACTGGCTGGTTAATTCCTCTAATACTAGCAGTAGTGATGACATTCGCTGTATTGGCCTATTTATTCTGGCCAGATTTGAAAACGCTGTTTTTGAGGCAATTTGCTACTGATTATGTAGAAGATTCGTCGGGTGTTGAGGCGCTTCAAAGCAAGATTGAAGTATTGCAGCAGGAAAACGATCAGCTTGCTAAAGAGCTGGCTTTTGCTAAACGATCCAGTGATATCGATAAAAAAGCCAACGTGGCATTAGTCGATGCTTTGACGGACCGAGAAAAAAAGGCCGCTCAAACTAAGGAAGAGCTGGGGTTTTACAAAAATATTGTTTCCGATAAGGGAATTGGTAAGGGGATAGAAATACGCAGTTTTCAGGTCAGTAAAGGAAATCAAGCGACTGACTATAGCTACAAGCTGGTGCTCTCACGGTCAGGTACGAAGAAAAAGGCTGTCGCTGGAAGAGTTGAAATTAGGGTGCAAGGTAAGAAAAATGGGACTAGTGTTATGCTTGGGTGGTCAAATCTCCGGGTTGGCAATGCCTCTACCCCGAATTTCAAGTTTCAATATTTTCAAACCCTGGAAGGTGAAATTAGGTTTCCGGTAGAATTTGTTCCGGAAAATGTTTTGGTCAAGGTTTCTGCAGCGGGAAGTGAGCAGCCTGTCCAACAGAGCTATTCCTGGAACGCTATTGTTAAAGGAGGAGAGAAAACATGATTGGCAGAGGTAAGAAAACACGTACAGCGCGCGTTGATACGGTGATTGGTAAGACAACTTCGATCACAGGCGATTTGAATTTTGATGGGAGCTTGCATGTCGAAGGTACGATTGTCGGTAATGTGAAGTCTTCATCGGATGAAAATTCGACTCTGGTGCTCGATGAAGATGGCATGATCGAAGGCGAGATCGATGTAGCTAATATCATTATTAATGGCACAGTACTGGGGAATATTCATTCTCGCGGACATGCGGAATTGATGGCTAAAGCGCGGATTAAAGGCACGGTTTACTACAATCTGATTGAAATGGCGGTTGGTTCCGAGGTGAATGGCAACTTGGTTCATAGTCAGGAAGAGCAGCTTGGGAGCGTTGAGTATCTTGATACAGGTAGCAATTCTGAGACTAAGTCCTGAGTAACAGAAGTGCTTGTATAGGGTTAATTGCCTCGCTAGGTAATAGAATGTAATATTTAAAATATTCCCTTACTGGAGATTGCCCAATGAGCGCAGTTGAAATAGCACCACCTGAATCTAATTCACTCTTGGTTTTTACCGATGCGGCAGCTTCCAAAGTTAAGCAGCTGATTGAAGAAGAGGATAATCAGGATCTCAAGCTGCGGGTTTTTGTTAGCGGTGGTGGTTGCTCAGGTTTTCAATATGGCTTCACTTTTGATGAAGACGTTAATGACGGGGATACCGAGGTAGAGAACGACGGCGTCGTGTTGTTGATCGACCCCATGAGTTTTCAATACCTGACAGGCGCTGAAATTGATTACACTGAGGGTCTTGAAGGCGCTCAATTCGTGATTCGAAACCCGAACGCAACGACTACATGCGGCTGTGGGTCTTCCTTCTCAGTTTGATAGTTTACTTTACGACCTAATCATCTATTTAGAAACGACAAAGGATCCTGTGGGATCCTTTGTCGTTTCTGGTGTTTGTCCATATTAGTAACGCTTTCCAGGATAAATCGCCCCAGCGATTCTTGAATGCTTTCCACCGGTTATGGTGGTCAGTTCGAGCGGCTTTTGCTCAACAGTTTGTTTTGCAAACCAGGCGAAGGCAACCGCTTCCATATTTTCTGGCATGATTCCGCTTTCTGCGGTGCTTTTCCAGTCTACCGCACTGCTAAGCGACTTTAATCGTGATATCAAATAGTTGTTATTCATACCGCCTCCACAAATGAAGACCTCTGTGGTGTTTCCAGCATGGCGACGAATCGCGTCAACAATGCTGCGTGCTGTCAATTCGGTGAGCGTGGCTTGCACATCTTTATTGGAAATCGATTGCGTCAGGTGGTTGAGATGCTGCGTCAGGAAACTCAAATTGAAATATTCACGGCCTGTGCTTTTCGGTGGGGGTAATTTAAAATAGGGGTCAGACAGCATTGATTTGAGTAACTGTTGATTAATCTCACCGCTCTGGGCCCATTGACCATTCTGATCGAAGTTTTTCCCTTGATGGCGTAGCACCCAGCTATCAAGCAGCGTATTCGCAGGCCCGGTGTCGAAGCCAATGGTAGCTGCCTGTCTGTCTTGGGGGATAATGCTGATATTGGCAATTCCACCAAGATTTAAAACCACAACATTGTGATTGCGACGAAAGAATTGTGCGTTGAAGGCGGGCGTGAGTGGTGCACCTTGTCCGCCAGTTGCCATGTCTCGGCGACGCCAGTCGCTAATCGTGGTAATGCCGGTTGCTTCGGCAATCAGGTTAGGATCTCCTAGCTGCCAGCTGTTGGGCTTGCTGGATGACGGCTGGTGGCGAATGGTTTGGCCGTGAGTGCCTATTGCTTCAATCTGGAGATTGGGTGCTAAGGTTAGAATTTTGCTGGCTGTTTGGGCAAATATTCCCCCAATCTCATGATCAATATCCAGAAGAGTTTTTAAGTTTCCACGCCAATCGGGATGAATTATTTTGATGAGTTTTGCTTTCAGCTTGTCAGGGTAGGCTGTGAAGTGAGTTTTTGAGATCGAAAATGTTGTATCCGTGAAGCTGGCAATCGCCGCATCAACACCATCCATACTGGTTCCGGACATGAGTCCCAGGAAGTGTTGTTTTGACATTAAATGCTAGTTGGCGGCGAGTGAGGGCTGCGAAAGCTGGACTAAAAGTGGACGGATTTTTTCTTTAAATTCTCTTAGCTGTTGATTTCTAAGTGGCGAGGCGTTGGGGAGTTTCACGGTGAGTGGGTTTTTATGTTTTCCGTTTACTCTGAATTCATAATGCAGATGTGGTCCTGTGGCGCTGCCGGTTGAACCAACATAACCAATCGCTTGCCCCTGTTTGACTGATTTTCCTCGCTTTAGACCTTTTTTGAACTTCGAAAGGTGGGCGTAAAGTGTACTGTAGCCTCCAGCATGTTTAACGATGATGACTTTTCCATAGCCTCCTTTCCTACCAATAAATTGAATTTTTCCACTGCCCGTTGATTTAACGGTGGTGCCTTTTGGTGCCGCATAGTCAACACCTTTATGGGCGCGAATTGTATGTAATATGGGGTGTTTTCTTTTTGGATTAAAGTGTGAGCTAATTCGGGAAAATCTTACTGGTGTGCGAATAAATGCTTTCTTGTTGCTTCTTCCTTTGGCGTCGAAATATCCAATTTTATTGTTGTGCTCATATTTTAGCGCAGTAAAGGTTTTATTCTTGGTGGTAAAGCGTGCTGCCAAAATCGAGCCAGATTTTTTCAACGGCGCGCCATTGGCAAAGTATTCGTCATAGATAATTTCAAACTGATCCCCCTGTCTGATATCTAACGCGAAGTCGATGTCATACGAAAATATCTCAACCATTTGCATGATGAGTGAATCCGAGATGCCGGCTTTTTTACCCGCTAAAAACAGTGAATTATCAATGGTACCGGTGGCGGCGAGGTGGCGAGTTTCAATTGCGTCCTGAATAATATTTGCAGAATATTCTTCAGCATCTCTAGTGACATGGAGACGTTTGGTTTCCGAGATTTGATAGTACAGCTCTTCTAAGCCTTTCCAGTCGAGTTTAAGTGAAATTTTTTGTCCAGGATAAAGATTTTGAAGCACTTTTTTTGAAACTGGAATGTTGTTAATTTTTAACAGGCTACTGTGAATTTGATATTGATCAAAAATTGCAGATGCGCTATCACCAGACTTAACGGTGTGTTCGATCCAGTCGGATGCGGTTTGCGCTTCAAGTTCGGAATGATGGACGGCTGGATCAGGAGGCGGTATTTCAGTGATAATGGGGGCTTTGACACTCGTCCGAGATAATGAATCGTGTGTTTTGGCCAGTACAACGCCGAGCAGTGATATTCCGATGACGAGTGAGACAATGTAAAGCGGCCAGATAGAATGTTTCCGCGGAGTTCGTCGGATTGGGATTTCCCGTGTGAGAGGTTTCTTTAAGTCTCTAGTGTAAATCATGCGTGGTCACGGAAATATCAATACTAGAGAGACTAAGAAAAATTTGCATAAAGGTCAACAAGATGACGGAATAAGTCGACCTTTTTAGTTTTTCGTTGCCTAGCTATTTTGAAAGCGTTGGCGATCCTTTTGATTTGAATTTGGTGTTAGAGTTTCGCTTTGTTTCGGGAAGGATTGATTAGATGTCACAGTTTAAAGATGCATTGTCTCTTATTCAGCGTGGTGCTGATGAGATTTTGGTTGAAGATGAGCTTATTAAAAAGCTCAAGTCAGGCAAGAGGCTTCGGGTAAAAGCGGGCTTTGATCCGACAGCCCCAGATCTTCATCTTGGGCATACCGTGCTGATTAACAAATTGCGCCATTTCCAGGAATTGGGTCACGAAGTAATTTTTTTGATCGGAGATTTTACAGGGATGATTGGTGACCCAACTGGGAAAAGTGCTACGCGGCCACCGTTGACGGAATCTGATGTCGCGGTTAACGCCAAAACCTATGAGCAGCAGATATTCAAAATACTCGATCCAGAAAAAACCACCGTCGCATTCAATTCGCATTGGATGAATACGATGTCTTCCTCTGAGTTAATCAGGCTGGCTTCCCGTCAAACGGTCGCGCGAATGCTGGAGCGTGATGATTTTAGTAAGCGTTACAAGTCAGGTCAGTCTATCGCTATACACGAATTCCTTTACCCACTAATACAAGGTTATGACTCGGTAGCATTGGAAGCGGATGTTGAGCTAGGTGGTACAGATCAAAAATTCAATCTGTTAATGGGGCGTCAGCTGCAAGAATCATTCGGTCAACCTCCGCAGGTTGTGATAACAGTCCCCTTACTAGAAGGTTTGGACGGTGTGAGCAAGATGTCTAAATCTTTAGGTAACTATATT
This sequence comes from uncultured Thiotrichales bacterium, assembly GCA_964618535.1. Taxonomy (GTDB): domain Bacteria; phylum Pseudomonadota; class Gammaproteobacteria; order UWMA-0217; family UWMA-0217; genus HyVt-560. The sequence goes on along the minus strand of CAZUAW010000001.1, from coordinate 1,009 downwards.
GGGGTTGACGATCCGCCGGACGAAATGTTTGGCAAGATTATGTCGATCTCGGATGAGTTGATGTGGCGCTATTTCGAGTTATTGAGCTTCCGTCCGGATGAGGACATTAAGCGGTTCAAGGTTGAGATCGGGGGAGGAAAGAACCCTCGTGATATCAAATTTGAGCTGGCGATTGAAATTGTGAATCGATTTCACCAGCCATCTGATGGCATTAAGGCAAGGGATAATTTTATCCAGAGGTTTCAAAAAGGTGCCTTGCCGGAAGATATTCCGGAAATATCGATTACTGTTAGCGAGGAAGGATTGCCTATCGCCAATACATTGAAGCAGGCTGGTTTGGTGCAAAGCACGTCAGACGCCTATCGGATGCTCAAGCAAGGGGCGGTAAAAGTCGATGGAGAGCGTGTTCAGGATCGTGCTATGCGCTTTACGCCGTCGATGGAGTTAGTTATCCAAGTAGGTAAGCGTAGGGTAGCTAGAGTAAGCATAGTTCAAGCGTAGTTGTGATGCGGTTGAGGTCCTAATAATGCGGTTGTTCATAGGAATTTTCTTAAAACTTAAGAATAGGGTTGACACCTTCAAACGACTCTCTATAATGCGCCCTCCTTCAAGCAGGTCGGAGCAGAAAGTTAGCTCTAATCTCTGAAAGAAAATTAGGTTGAATTTGTAGTTGACAAGGTTTTATTTGCCACTATAATTCACCGCCCTGCCAGAAGGCGGCAGGTATGATTGATTCAAGCTGTTATCAACAGCAAGAATCAGTTAAGATAGTCGGTTCCCGCTAAATGAGTGGGAACGCTCTTTAACAATTAGTGAAATAAAGTAACTTGTGCGGATGCTTGTTTTGATTGATGAAAGTTCAACAATTAAGATAGAGCATTCCAAGCTCAATTTTTTGAGATGGATTCATGCTCGATGTTAGAAAAATTTGTAGGCTTGCCTGCAGAACACTTTAACTGAAGAGTTTGATCCTGGCTCAGATTGAACGCTGGCGGTATGCTTAACACAT